>JADZCW010000050.1 GCA_020851395.1 Phycisphaeraceae bacterium | reverse complement strand
TCGTGATCTACGTCTCCGACCACGGCTGCGCCCTGGGCCACCAGGGCTTCTGGGGCAAGGGCAACAGCACCCGCCCCCTGAACATGTACGAGGTCTCGATCCGCGTCCCGCTGATCATGCGCTGGCCGCGCCACCTCCCCGCCGGCCGAGTCGTTGATCGCTGCGTCGATCACTACGACCTCTTCCGCGCCCTCTGTGAAGTCGCCGGCATCGATCTCACCCAGCCCGACCTCGCCGCCCGACGCCACCCCGGCCGCAGCCTCCTCCCCCTCGCCCAGGGCCGCGACCTCCCCGACTGGGACGACACCCACTTCGGCGAGTACGGCGACCTCCGCATGATCCGCACCCCACGCCACAAGCTCGTCCGCCGCTACCCCCACGGCCCCGACGACCTCTTCGACCTGCAAGCCGACCCCCAGGAAAAGACCAACCTCATCAGCGATCCCGCCCACGCCCAGCTCCGCCGCGACCTCGAGGCCCGCCTCGACGCCTTCTACGTCCGCCATGAAGACCCCGCGAAATCCGGCCTGCGCGTCAAGGAGCTCCCCCGTCACAACGACGGTTCCGAGGCCTGGCGCGACGGTCTGCGCGAGGCCGCCGGCCTGCAGGTCTATTGAAAAGTCACCGTAACCTGCACGTCCCGACATGCGTTCACTAAAATGATCGCCCTCATCGGGTGTCGGCATCGTGCGCGATGGGGGTCAAAGAAGTTCGCATCCACACAGAGGTACCATGTCCGCCCACCAACCCTTCCGTATCTGCTACATCGGCGGCGGCTCCCGCTTCGTCGTCACGCTCCTGCACGGCCTGGCCAACCAGGCCGACGTTCTCCGCTCGCTCAGCCGCCCCATCGAGCTGCGCCTGGTCGACCCCAATGCCGAACGCGCCGGCGAGATGGCCCACTACGCCCGCATCACCGCCCAAGAATGCAACCTCCCCCTCACCGCCGAGGTCCACACCGAGAACGACCGCGCCATCGACGGCAGCGATTGGGTCGTCTTCTCCCCTAATCTCCGCAACCGTTCCTACGAGCTCTTTCATCACCTCACGCAAGGCCACCCCAAGGTTGAGCACGAGACCGGCCCATGGACCGCCGTCGACGGCGCCGTCGTCTGGCCCGTCTTCCGCCAAGTCGCCGCCCTGGTCAAGCAGTACTGCCCCCACGCCACCCTGACCGACCTGGTCAACCCCACCGACGTCCTCTCTCCCGCCGCCAGCGACCTCTTCGGCCTCCAGGCCCACGGCATGTGCGTCGAGGTCCCCAATCTCCGCTACTTCCTGAGCTACTACCTCGCCGTCCCCTGGAACGCCATCGACCTCGAGTTCATCGGCGTCAACCACCACGGCTGGGTCACACGATGCACCATCCAGGGCAAGGACGGTGTCGCCATGCTCCGCGACGCCGCCGACGAACTGGTCCAGCGCCCCGACTGGCACTTCGGCCACGCCTGGTTCCTCAAGATCATCAAGCGCCTCGGCCGCATGCCCACCCAGAACTTCCACGCCTGGCCCACCATCGCCCCCGACTGGGAAGAACTCGCCGCCGAACGCGACGCCTGGTACCGCCGCGTCCTGCCCGGCATCAAGGACACCCGCGAGGTCTTCGAGCGCAACATCCAGCAGGCCCTCCGCGAAGGCCGCATGGTCGAGCGTTTCGACTCTATGAAGCACGTTTACGGCGCCGAGCACATCATGTACCCCAACGTCGCCCCGACGTTCTCCGCCCTGGTCGTCGGCCTCATGGGCGGCGACGGCGGCCAGGCCGAGGGCCCCGTCTCCCTCCAGGTCCGCAACGGCCCGAGCAATCCCTGCCTCCCCCCCGACGTCTGGGCCGAACTGCCCACCATCGTCCGTCACGGCAAGCTCGAGCCCCGGACCGTCACGCCCCCGCCCCCGGAATTATTTGGCATCACCGCCCTGGTCGCTCGCCAGCGCCGCCTCATCGCCCGTTGGCTCGCGACCAACGACAAGTCCCTTCTTGCCGAGGCCCTCCACATGTTGCCCGAGGTCGCCCACGTCGACGTCCTCGAACGCATCTGCGACAAACTGCCCGCCGAGATCGAGAAATAACCCCCGGAATGTGACCCCGGTAGGGGGGTGGCGCCCATGAACATCCTCTTCCTCATGGCCGACCAGATCGCCACCCGCGCCCTGGGCGCCTACGGTGGCCGCCTCATCGCCACGCCCCACCTCGATCGCCTCGCCCGCGAGGGCACGCTCTTCGAAAACGCCTACTGCACCTGGCCCGTCTGCTCCCCCTCGCGTGCCTCCATCCTCACCGGCCAGTACGCCCACACCCACGGCATCACCCGCAACGTCGACGCGCCTCATCTGCCCGCCATCACCAACGACACCCCCTTCACCGAGAACCTCCTCGCCCGCGCCGGATTCGCCACCTACTACATCGGCCGCTGGCACACCGGCCCGCGCGAGACGCTCGACTGCTTCAAGGGCCGAACCGAATCCCCCACCCGTGATCCCTACTTCACCGACGAGCTCCCCTCACAAGTCCAAGAACTCCGCCGCCGCCAGCCCGAGATCCCCTTGGCCGTCAAGGGCGGCGCCAGCGAGCTCGTCTGCCCGCCCCAGCTCTGTCAGACCACCACACAGATGACCCCCGCCGCCTGGGCCGCCCACCAACGCTGGCAGGCCTCGCCCAAGGCCCTCTTCCCCATCCTCTCGCTCATCGGCCGCTCCATCATCCCGCCCCAGCACCACCCCGAGGCCCGCTTTACCGACCAGATCATCGAAAAACTCCGAGAAAACTGCTCCAATCCCTTCATGATGACCTGGTCCGTCAACGCCCCCCACGACCCCGTCGTCGCCCCCGATCCCTACTACAACCTCCTCCCACGCACCGACGCCCTCCTCCCCCACAACCACGCCGACGACCCCGGCCCCCTCGGCGGCCCTTCCCACGACTTCGTCCAGACCGTCGGCCGCGACGTCATGCTCGAGCACCTCGCCGTCTACCTCGGTCTGGTCAAGTTCATCGACGACCAGGTCGGCCGGATGCTCTCCGCCCTCGACGAGCTCGGACTCGCTGACGACACCCTCGTCCTCTTCACCGGCGACCACGGCGACATGCTCGGCGCCCACGGCATGGTCTACAAATCCACCCGCGGCTTCTATGAGGAAACCACCAAGGTCCCGCTTCTCATCCGCCACCCGCGCCGCATCCCCGCCGGTCGGCGCATCACCACGCCCGTCAGCCTCCTGGACCTCGCCCCCACGCTCCTGGACTACGCCGACGTGCCCGCTCCCGCCACCGCTCAAGGCCTGAGCCTCCGCCCCCTGATCGAGGCCCGCACCGACGCCTCCTCGCACCCGGTCATGTGCCAAAGGAATGGCGGCCGCATGCTCCGCCACGACCGCTGGAAATACGCCTGGTACGAAGAAGGCATCGAATGGTTGTTCGACCTCGAAACCGACCCCGGCGAGCTGCACAACCTCATCGCCGACGCGAAGCACGCCGACGTCTTGCACCGCCTGCGATTCACCCTGCAGATTGAGATGCAGCGAACCAGCGATCCGCTCCTCCCCGCCGTTTTCAGCGACTCATCGCGCTGACTCAGCAATCCTTCGGATGCTTCGCCGCCAGGTGATCCGCCCAATTCCCGCGCCCCGTGGCCCGCAGCCGCTCGAGGTATTTCGGCAGTTCCCCCCGCGTGTGAAACGACCCGCCCTCGCGCATCACCGTCCACATCGGGTCCTGCGGGTGCGTTGCCGAGCGCATCATCTCGCCGTGCCAATCCTCGAGCATCGCCATCGCCCGCGTCGCGACCTGGGGCCGTGATGTGGCCAAATCCACCTGCTCGTGCGGATCTTCTCCCACGTCAAAGAGCATCACGTCCGGGAACCCGTGGTACCCGTCGTGATACGACCGCAGGCAGAAATATTCCCGCCCCTCATCCCTGAACCGCACCCCACGCTGACAGCTCCACGCCCCCTGCGACACCACCAGGTATTCCCGCCCGCTGTCCGCCCCCCGCTTCCCCTCCCGCAGCGCCGGCGCGAATGACTTCCCGTCCCAATACCCCGGCACCTGCTGCCCCAGCAGCTCGATCATCGTCGCCGCGAAGTCGAAATGGTAGTGCAACCCCGCATCGACCGTCCCCGCCTTTGTGACGCCGGGCCACCTGACGATTAGCGGCACCCGCGTCGTGATCTGGTCCGCCAGTTGATGATCACCGTAGATGTTCAGTTCGCCCAGGTTCTCCCCGTGGTCCGAGCCGATGATGATCACCGTCTCGTCGAGCACGCCCTGTTTCGCCAGCGCCTCGAGCAGTATGCCGACATGTCCATCCGCGTACCGCGTCCCCGTGTCGTACCCGTCGAACATCCTCCGCACCGCCGCCATCGAGTCCGCCTGCGCCGGCTGCCGCGGGAACTTCTCCCGATGATTCGGCTCAAACCCCGAGATCTCCTG
>JADZCW010000049.1 GCA_020851395.1 Phycisphaeraceae bacterium | reverse complement strand
TGGCGAACCGCCAGATCAACCAGCTCTCCGGCGGTCAGCAGCAGCGCGTCTTCCTCGCCCGCGCCCTGGCCCAGGACGCCTCGATCTACTTCATGGACGAGCCCTTCGCCGCCGTCGACGCCGCGACCGAGAAGGCCATCGTCCAGGTCCTCCGCGACCTGCGGGCCCTGGGCCGCACCGCCCTGGTCGTCCACCACGACCTCCAGACCGTGGCCGAGTACTTCGACCGCGTCATCCTGCTCAACACCCGCCTCGTCGCCCACGGCCCGACGGCTGAGGTCTTCACCCGCCAGAACCTGCACGAAACCTACGGCGGCCGGCTGAGCCTGCTCGACGAGGCCGCCGAGGCCATCGGAAGGCAGAAGGTGACGGCGTGAAGCGGTGGCGGATCATCCTGTGCGCCGTGTGGATGCTCATCGCAGGCAACACGGCGGCGCAGACCCCGGAACCCACGTCGTGGTCGCGCGTGCTCTTCCTGCACGACCACAACACACGCGTGGTAGCCATCGGCACGTCCCTGCTGGGCCTGACGGCGGGCGTGGTCGGATCCTTCCTGCTCCTGCGCAAACGTGCCCTGCTCGGCGACGCCCTGGCCCACGCGACGCTGCCCGGCATCGCCGGCGCGTTCCTCGTCGGCGAAGCCCTGGGATTCCAGGGCAAATCGCTGCCGCTGCTCTTGGCCGGCGCGGCGGTCACGGGAGCCATCGGTTTAGGCGCCGTGCTGGTGATCCGCGAGCTGACGCGCCTCAAGGAGGACGCGGCCCTGGGCATTGTGCTCTCCGTCTTCTTTGGCGTCGGCGTGGCCCTCCTGGGCATCGTGCAGAAGACCCCCACCGGCCACGCGGCCGGCCTCGAGTCGTTCATCTACGGCAAGACCGCCTCCATGCTCCAGAGCGACGCATGGCTCATCGCCGGCGCCGCCGGGGTCATCGCCCTGGCCTGCGGCCTCTTCCGAAAAGAGCTCGCCCTGCTCTGCTTCGACGCCGGCTTCGCCGCCAGTCAGGGCTGGCCCGTGCGAAAACTCGACGTCCTCCTGATGACCCTGGCGATGGGACTGACCGTCATCGGCCTCCAGGCCGTGGGGCTGATCCTGATCATCGCCCTCCTAGTCATTCCCAGCGCGGCCGCGCGCTTCTGGACGAACCGGCTGAACGTCATGGCCGCAACGGCCGGCGGCCTGGGCGCGGCCGCGGGCTACCTCGGTGCGATGATCAGCGCCCTGTGGCCCAAGATGCCCGCCGGCGCGGTGATCGTCCTGACCGCCGCGGGGTTCTTCCTCCTGAGCATGCTCCTCGGCCCGGCCCGGGGCATCCTGCCGCGGATGCTCCGGCGGATAGCCGTGTCGCGCGAACTGGCGCAAGCGAGGCGGGCATGACCACGCCCTTCGTCTGGATGTGGGAGCTTGACGGCTGGATCATCGCCGCGGGCGTGCTCTGCGCCATGTCCTGCGCCCTGGTGGGCAATTTCCTCGTGCTGCGGAAGATGTCGATGATGGGCGACGCCATCAGCCACGCCGTCCTGCCGGGCATCGCCGTGGCTTTTCTCATCAGCCAGAGCCGCCAGAGCATCTGGATGTTCCTCGGCGCCGCCGTCGTGGGCGTGCTCACGGCCGTGCTGACGCAGGGCATTCATAAACTCGGCCGCGTCGACGAGAGCGCCGCCATGGGCGTGGTCTTCACCAGCCTCTTCGCCCTGGGCCTGGTCATCATCGTCCGCGCCGCCGACAAGATCGACCTTGACCCCTCCTGCGTCCTCTATGGCTCGCTCGAGGCCACACCCGGGGACCTCTGGCCCATCGGCCCCTGGCACGTGCCGCGCGCGGTGGTCATCCTCGGCGGCGTCTTCCTCGTCAACCTCGCGGCCGTGGCGGTATTTTTCAAGGAATTAAGGCTCACCTCCTTCGACCCCGCCCTGGCTGACTCGCTGGGAATATCAACCTCCGCGATGCAGTATCTGCTGATGACGCTCACGGCCATGACGACCGTGGCCAGCTTCGAGAGCGTCGGGTCGATCATCGTCATCGCCATGCTGATCGTCCCGGCCGCCACGGCCTATCTCCTGACGGACCGCCTGGGTGTCATGATCCTCCTGAGTCTGCTCATCGCCGCGGCCTCGGGCGTCTTCGGCCACCTCTCAGCCATCAGCGTGCCGCGCTGGTTCGGCTTCACGGACACGAGCACCACCGGCATGATGGCCGCGACGGCGGGGCTGATGTTCACCACGACCGTGATCCTCTCGCCGCGTCAGGGCCTCGTGGCCCGGTGGCTGCGGCGGACGAAGATGTCGCTGCGGATCGTCAAGCAGGACATCCTGGGCGTCCTCTACCGCGTGCGTGAGCTGCGCGAGCAGGCGATGCAGGCCGGTCAATCCCCCCCGCCGGGTGTGGGTGTGCGAGAGATCAGCCGGGCGGTGGATATTCACGGCCTGACGGCGGCGCTGTGCCTCTGGCGGCTGCGGCGGACAGGCCTGATCACCGCCGAGGACGATCAATATCAATTGACGCCGCATGGATTGGAGGAAGGCCGCTCTCTCGTCCGTTCGCACCGGCTGTGGGAAACATACCTCCGCGACCATCTGGCCTTGCCCGTGGATCACCTGCACGAACCGGCGGAAAAGCTCGAACATTTCACCGGCGCTTCCCTGCAGGAAAAACTCGACGAAGCGACGCGTCATCCGCACGTGGATCCGCAGGGACGGCAGGTGCCCAATCCCTAACTCCCTCCCATCAATCGAACATGACCGCCGTCTCCGACGCGGCGGCTCCATGTCTCGACAGGGCTGATGGCATCTCTTGCTTCTCTCTCGGTAATGTTTTCCACACCGGCCCCGAGCTATAAAAACGAAAGATTTTTCTTGACTTGGCGGCGGCTCCCTGTACAACGTATCTAGCGCAGTTATACATCCAGCCGAGCCTCAAGCCATCGATCCTCCCGCGCGTTGAGGGGCGGCGATGGTATTGCCCCGGAGAACTTATATGTATCCATCAAATATGCTTCGGGCGATGATGTTGATGATGACGATCGGGATCCTGAGTGTCGCAGCGCCGGCCGGCGCCAACCTGCAGGTCCACGGCGGACCGGCCGGCGGCCGGTCGCCCCACGTAGGCGACGGCGTCGCGGTGGCCAACGTCCCCCAGTATGACTTGGGCGGCGTGCACATCGGCAATTCCACCGTGCGATGGGATGCCTCCGGCAGCCCGGGCGTCGTGCTCGAGGCGCTCGGAGGTTCGACCACCGCCAAGGCCATGAACATCCACGGCACGGTCGCCGGGACGATTGACAACATCCCGGCCCACCTGTTCGTGCAATGGGGCGCCTCCGGCGTCGCCGACCCGCTCTCGTCCACCGCCGACATGATCTCGGCCTTACCACACGACATCAACGACCAGGGTGTCATCGTCGGCGGCATGGCCAAGACGAATAATCTGGGCACCTGGGCCATCCGCTGGGAAAATGACGGCCAAACGGCCATCGTGCTGGACCCGCCGCAGACCAGCCCGTCGGGCCGAGCCTACGCTAACGCGCGCGTCGTCAACAACAACGGCACGGCCGCGGGCATCTCCTACGTGCGGAACGACCAGGGCCAGCAGCTGGGCTACGGCGGCGTGCGGTGGGACGCGGGCAGCGTGACCCCCACGCCCCTCGAGGCCCTGGACCAGTACATGGGCTATTTCCACTCGGACCCGTACGCCATCAATGACGCCAACATCATCGTCGGCCGATGCCTGCTGCTCTCGGACACCGGCCAGTGGCAGAACTTCGTGCCCGCCCGATGGACGCTCAGGGCCACGTCACACGTCTGCCCTCGCTACCCGACGATCCCGAAGGGGAGCTCAGCGGCGAGGCCGTGGCCGTCAACAGTGCTGGTGTCACGGTTGGGCTCATTCACGACGACACGCACGACGGCGATCGGGCCGTGCGGTGGGACGCCGCCGGCACAACCGTCACCGAGCTGGGGCATTTCGGCACGCGAGGACCAAGCGACCCCTACATCTCGAGCTATGCCTATGACATCAACGCCGATGGGCTGATCGTCGGCAAGGTCGAGCGATACTTCTGGAGCTCCATGATGACCGGATACCGTGCGGTGGTCTGGGGGACTGACGGTTTGCCGATCGACCTCAACACCCTGATCGACCCCACCCGCGGCTGGCTGCTCACGTCGGCCAACGAGATCACCGACAACGGCTGGATCGTCGGTCAGGGCATGTTCGACCCCGACGGCCCCGGCGGCGTCGAGCCCTACG
>JADZCW010000048.1 GCA_020851395.1 Phycisphaeraceae bacterium | reverse complement strand
CGTGTCGATCGGCTGCTTGACCGCGATGGACGTGATCATCACGATCCGCCCCCACCCGCGCTGCTTCATCCCCTCCGTCACCCCATGCACCAGCCGCACCGCGCCTAAGAGCGATAGCTCCAGCGCCGCCGGATACTGCTCGAGCTTCAGATCCGCGTATTTGCCGGGGGGCGGCCCCCCCGCGTTGGTCACGAGTACATCCGGCTCCCCCATCTGACTCTTGACCGCCGCCAAGAGCGCGTCGATGTCCCCCGCCTTGGCCATGTCCGCCACGAATCCGCGCACCTCGCTCCCGCTCGCCGCCGTGATCTCCCCCGCCACGCGCCGCACGTCCTCCGCCGTCCGCGCGCAGATCGCCACCCGGCAGCCCTCGCGCGCCAGCGCCTCGGCGCAACCGCGCCCAAGACCCTTCGTCGCCGCCGTCACCAGCGCCAGCTTGCCCTTCAGTCCCAGATCCATGCCCGGTCCTCCTGGTTGCCGCGACCATCTTAACGCCTCGATCGTCGCGGCCCAGTTCTTCCGGGTGTCCAGGCTTCCGGGCGTCCAGGCTTCCGGGTGGCCGGACTACCGGGGGTCCGGGGTTACTTCGCGGCCAATGCCTCCTCCACCGCCTTCTGCACGGCCTTGCCCCACAGATCCCTCGCCGCGATCCGTCCCTGCGGGTCGATCAGCATGACCTGCGGGATGCCCGCCACGCTGTAATCCTTCGCCACCGCGCTGCCCTGGCCGATCCACCCCTGCGGCCAGGCCATCCCGTTCTCTTTGGCGTAGGCCGCGGCCGTCCCCGGCTGATCATCCTCGCTCAGGCCCACCATCACCCACCGCTCATCGCCCCCGAGCTTCTCGTAGAGCGCCTTGAGCTCCGGCATCTTCTCCCTACAAGGCCCGCACCACGTCGCCCAGAACACCAGCAGCACGTGCCTGCCCCTGTAATCCGCCAGCCGCAGCGGCCGGCCGTCGAGCGTCTTGATCTCAAAGCCCGGCGCCTCGTCCCCAGCCTTGAGCGTCTGCGGCGCGATCATCTCGATGTCTCCCATCTCGATCGTCCGCCCGTCCAGCCCATCCGCCACCGTCAGATGCCGCCGCGCCGCCGCGATCGCCGCGCCCAACCCGCACTGGTTCTCCGGCAGCGGCTGCATGATCGTCGCGATCAGGTCGTACTCCCCGGCACTGACGTCCGGGATCTCGAACGTCCCGTCCGCATTCACAGTGAAGTCATACGCACGGTTCCGGCGGATGAGTTCCAGGTTGTACGCCCGCCCCTCGGGCGTCTTGAGCCACTGGCGAGTCGACTTCTGCTGCTCCTCGACGCTCATCCGGTCCCAACCCTCGGGCCTGGGCGGTGGCGGCATATTCACCGTCTGCTGGAGCCGGTAGTCCCCGATCGCCACGTCACCCGCCTTTTTAGCCTCCGCCGGGATGATCAGCCTGCCCGTGATCCGCCGGCCGTGGCCGCCGAGCGTCACCCGCGCCGTCTGACCTTCCCCGACCTTGACCAGCTCACGCATCACCATCCGCTGCATCCATCGCCCCGCTCCGATGTCCACCCGGAACGACCGCGCGACCTGCCACTCGCCCGGCGTCGTCCGCTCCATCACGAAATTCCCCTCGCCATCCGTCGTCGCCTGCTGTGTGAAGTAGACCTGCGGCTCATCCCCGTCATAGAGCGTCACCGGATACGCGCGGATGTCCGCATTCGCCGCCGGACGATCACCGATCATCGCCCGGCCCTCGATCTTTCCCCAGGCCTGAAGCGTCAGTTCTTGTGACACGGCCAATTGCTCAGGTGTGACCGCCAGGAAACCCGCGTCGTGGACAACAACCAGTTGATAGGGACCGACCTGCTCCGGGAGCTCGAATGAGCCGTCGGACCCCGTCTTGAGCGCAAGCTCCACATTCCTCGGACGCGTCACCTTTCCGTCTTGGATGCTCACGGACTTGCCCGGAACCGCCACCAGCACGTCCGCTCCCCCCGCCGCCTCGCCATCCGGCGTGCGGACCGTGACGTGCATCACCTTGGCCGGCTCGAGCGCTACCTCGAACGTCTGCGTGCCGGCGCTCGAAAGAAACTCGTCTGACACATACGCCCGCATGCCCGGCGCATCGATGCGGAACAGATGAGTCGGGTAGGGATAGTTCAGCTTCAGCTCGAATGTGCCATTCTTGAATGACTTGGCGTTGTACGACTCAAAGTAAGCCGGCCGAGCGTTGTCCCACCGCAGCCCCGGCGTCACCGTGAACTGCGGCGCCGGCTCCCCCGTCGCCGCGATCGTCACCCGCCCCCGGAAGACCAGCGGCGGATGCAGCGTCACAACGTGATCCACTTCCCCCGCCTGCATCAGCACCTTCCTCGCCGACATGTACCCGTTCTGATACGCATCCACCTGCACCGTGTCCAGCGGCGCGTCCTCAAACATGAAACGCCCCTGCGCGTCGCTTGTCGTATACGTCATGAGCGAGCGCGCCCCGCGCCAGGTATCGATCACCATGCCCACACCGGCCACCGGTCGGCCCTGATCGTCGACCACCCGCCCATGGATCGTCCCGCCCGGCCCGAGCCTCACCTCCACCGCCGGCATCCCTGGCTGGACCATGACCTGCTTGAGCTCCGGCCCATGCCCCTTGGCCTGCACCGTCAGCGTCATCACCCCCGGCGACGCCTGGCCGAACTCGAACCTCCCCTGTGTGTCCGTCGTCGTCCGCGGGTACTCACTCCCGAACCGGTCCCCACCCTGCGCCACCGTCGCGCCCGTGATCGGCCCGCCCCGCTCGTCCAACACCTCACCCGTCACGATCACCCCCTTCTTCATCACCATCACCCCCGTCATCGCCCGCAACTGCTCGACCGGTGGCCGCGGCGTGGTGTTGTACATCACGTCGCAGACGAAATCGGGGTGAACCAGCCGCACCGACACATCCTCAAACTTCGCCGGCACGATGTCGCACCGCCAGCGTCCTTCGTTGTCCGTCCGGCACTGAACATCGCTGATCGAGGGCCTCGGAACCGTCCTGTCCGTGGGACCATCGCTGGTTAGCAGCACATACACAATCGCCCCCGCGATGGGCCGGCCCTGCTCGTCCTGGATGATCCCCCCGATGCTCGTGCCCCGCTCCATCGGCACGTCCACCACCCCCGGAAGTTGATCCGGTGAGTCATTCAATTCACTCCAGACCACCCGCATCGGCACGTACCCCCGCTTCTCGACCAGGATGCTGGCGTAGTTCAGCGGCTCCGGCAGCGCCAGCGGCACCAGCCCATCGCGCCGCGGCGCGACCAGATATTTCTTGGTCTCCTCCCCGAATCGTGCCTCGACCTTCACGCCCGACACCGGCCGACCCGTCTGCGCGTCAAAGATCCGAAGGTTCAGCACCCGCGGAGCCCGCCCCACGTCGGCCGGCGCGGCCGACCCCGAGCTCACCGTGGTGGATTCGCCGTGTGCCTGATCACCCGCGGTCGCAGGCGCTTCGTTCGCCCCAGTGGCCTTCTCTTGCTGCACCTGAACCAGCCGATAGCGGATCTTCACCCCATCCGCGCCGTCCTTGGCGTGCTCCGTGTAGCCCGTGATCTGAAGGATGCCCCTGCCACCATCGCGCGTCTGAAACAGGAACGTCGCCGGCAGCGTGCCCGTCGTGCTCATCGGCGCCGGCGTCCCCGGCTTCGAGTGCGGCCATTGCGGATTGTTCCACACCTCCGCCGCCGCCCACGTCTCCCATGCCTTTTCCACCGGCAGCACGATCATGTCCATCCCCACCAGCCCGCGCACGCTCTGACCCAACGCCGACGCCGCGTCCACGCCGTTCTGGCGCAGCCAGCCCATCACCGCGTCCGGGTTCGTCGCGTCCAGCCCCGCCGGCTCGGTCAGCAGCCGACCGCTGTCCAGATCAATCAGCATGTCCCGCCTAAGCTCCCTGTCCGCCAGCACCGTCCGCTCGATCACCGGGCCGAATGCGGGCGTCGCCTCCTCTGCCGGTTCCTTCCCGGCCGCATCATCCGTCGCCTCCGCCGCCCTCATGCACGCCATCGGCCCCACGATCGCCAGGAGCAGCACCAGCGCCGTCCCCACGAGCCCCCGCGTCACCGCCCGCCGGTCGCGCTTCGCGTCGAGGATCGCCAGCAGCCGCCCCTCGAGCATCGACCGTCTGGCCATCGCGATCCCCACCTGCCCGCCCCAGCTCGCCACGCCCAGCTCCGACGCGATCCGCAGCAGCTCCCTCGCGTACTCCGTCGCCCGCTCCCCGCCGTGCAGCACCAGGTCATCGCACGCCTGCTCGCACTCGAGCCGCAGCCGCCGCTGCCCGTACCACGCCAGCGGGTTGAACCAGTGGGCCGCGCACGCCATCCGCGCCGCGAACTGGCTCAGACAATCCATCCGCTTGACGTGCGCCAGCTCGTGCACCAATACCGACCGCAATTTCCCCGCCGGCCAGCTCGACCAGTCCCCCGGCAAGAGCACCCGCGCCCGCCGCCACGGCAGCATCCCCCACGTCATCGGCACCAGCCGCCGGTCCGACTCGAGCAGCACCACCCCCCGTCGCAGCCCCATAATCGCCGCGATTTCCGCCACTTTCCCCAGCAGCCTCCCGCTCTCGACCCGCCTCGCCTGCCGCTCGAGCCGCCGCAGGCTCACCATCCCGATCACCGCCGGCCCGATCGTCATCGCCGCGCCCAGCCCCCACCCCGCCAGAAGCGCCGCGCCCAACCACGGCCAGCCTCCCCCGGTCACCGCCGCCGGCTCCGTCACCGCCGCCGGCGATGATGAAACCGACTCCTTGTCGTCACTGACAGGCTCCGACTCCGGCCGCTCCGCTCGTATCCGCTCCCGCCGGGCCTGCTCGCGCATCCGGCGCATCATCCACTGAGCCTCATCACCGGGCCCGCCCGTCGGCCCATCCGCCGCCACCGCCACGACGACCGGCCTGGGCGTCACTGCCCGCTCGATCGCCGGCCGCACGTCCATCCCCGCCGGCAGCACCCGCCACGCCGGCAGCAGCACGCTCAGCCCCGGCAAGAGCAGCAGCCCCGCCATCGTGGTCAGCCAGACCACGTGCCGCACCGCCGCCGATCGCCTCCGCAGCGCCCGCGTCGCGATCCATCCCGCCAGCAGCACCAACGATCCCTTGACCGCCACGTCCGTCCACAGCGCCAGCACCGCCGCCGCCGTGTACCCCGAGCCCGGCTCAAAGCTCATGGCCGTTTCTCCTACTCTTTCTCCGCCGCCTCCTCGATCAGCCGCCGCAACCGCTCAAGCTCCTGCACCGAGGCCGACGCCGATCGGTCCGTCAGGTACGCCGCCACCGCCTTTTCGATCGACCCGTCGAAGAACGTCCGCAGCACCCGCTGCAGCGCCGATTGCCCCGCCCGCCTTCGCGCCCGGGTCGGCTGATAAACGAACTCGCGTCCGTTCCGCTTGTGCGTCAGCACCCCGCGATCCTCGAGGATCCGCAGCATCGTCCGCACCGCCGTCTTGGTCGGCGGGTCGGGCAACTTCTTCCAGACCTCCGCCGCCGTGGCCTGCCCCAGGCCGTAGACGACATCCATGATCTGCCTCTCCCGCCGGCTCAGTCGCAACTCTTCGTGCATGACACGGCCTCCTGGATGAACCGATGAATGCCAATATTTTGGCGTTCCCGCCCCCGGGCTGTCAAGCCCAAGGCCAAAATTTTGGATTGCTTTTGTTCCGGCTCGTGTCCCGGCGTTCCACGCCTATAATCGCACGCAAACCGGCCCGACGCCCTCGCGCCGGCCGACGGGGACGACCGGATGACCGACCGAATGACGGTGCCCATGATCGAGCAGGCCATCCTCGACTTCGCTCGCGGCTTTGCCCACATCCGCAGCCGCACCCATCCCTACCTTGCCCAGCGCGTCGGCCCCCTCTGGCGCATGCACGACGCCCCCCGCAAGCGAGACGATTACCGCCGCGAGGAATGGATCGCCCACAACGCCCCCCCTCACGAGGTCGATCGTATCATCCGCCAGCACACGCATCACCGTTTCGCCGTCTGCGCCGTCTGCCCCACCGGCGAGTCCGACGAGCCGCTCCGCGCCGGCTACAAGTCCCTGGGCTACCGCCTGGGCACCACCGAGGGCATGATGGTCCACGACCTCCGCCGCATCCCCCGGCCCCGCTGCCCGGCCACGATCCGCCGCGTCACCCCCGCCCTGGCCGAGCCCTACGCCCGGGCCACCAAGACGCGCCCGCTCACCCCCGAGGATCTCCGCCCCGACGCCCCCATGCGCCGCTACGTCGCCATGATCGACGGCACCGTCGTCGGCAGCGTCAGCAGCGTCAACTTCGGCGGCACAGCCTGGTGCTCCGCCTTGGTCGTCAAGCACACCCACCGTCGTCGGGGCATCGGCCGGGCGCTGGTCTGCCGCATGCTCCGCGACGACCGTGCCGCCGGCGCCAAGCTCGCCACCCTCGTCGCCAGCCACGCCGGCGCCCTGCTCTACACCGCTGTCGGCTACCACCGAGTCGGCACCCTCCTGCTCTTCACGCCTCCCAAGCGATCCAAACCATAACTCCCACGCGATCACTCACTCGCGCGACGCATCGTTGTCCCGAAAGAAAACCCTCCCCGCTCGTTACCGCCGCACCGCCACCAGCACGCCCTGCCGGTTGACGATGCACCCCGTCTCGAAGTCCGCGTCACTCGCCATCATCCTGTTGAACCGGTCCGCGTTGGCCTGCCACCGTTTGGCATGATCATCCAACGTCTCGGGCGCCTGTGTGACCCACCCCGAGCCCGAGCTGAGCATGTTGTCCGCCGTCAGCACCCCACCGCGGCGCAGCGCCGGCTTGAGGATCCGCGCATACTCCGGATATTCCCCCTTGTCCGCGTCGAGAAAGATCATGTCCACACTGCTGGGCCCAAGCTTCTTGACCAGCCCCGGCAGCCGCTCGAGCGCCGACCCGACCACGATCTCCACCCGATCCGCCAGCCCCGCCGCCCTGAACTGGCTCATGGCGAACTCCGCGTGCTTGGGCTCACGCTCCATCGTGATCAGCCGCCCCTTCCCCGGCAGCGCCCGCGCCATCCAGATCCCCGAGTACCCGCCCAACGTCCCGACCTCGACGATCCGCCCCGTCGAGTCCGGCGACTGCGTCGCCAGCCGCGCCAACAGCGACAGCAGCCTCCCCACGTCCGCCGAGATCGCGATCGCCGGCAGTCCCGCCTTGGCCGCCGCCGCCGGCTGCTCACGCAGCGTCCGCGCCACCGCCTCCTCCCCCGGCGCCCCGAAAACCTCGCAGAGATACTCGCCCGTCCGCTCCCACTGGTCGGTCGTCATGTTCATGGCCTGAGTATACCCCTCTCCCCGCACTCGCCCGTCCGCACGTCTCACAGCGCCTCGAAGTGCGCGCTGAAATGCCGCAGGAACTTCGGCTGATACGTGATCCGGTGCCCCCCGATCTTCTCCCGGTCGCGCCAGACCTCCTCGATCACCTCGACCAGGTAATCGAAGTGGCTCTGCGTGTAGACCCGCCGCGGGAACGCCAGCCGCACCAGCTCCAACGGCGAGGGTTGCTCGCGTCCCTCAGCGTCGAACCGGCCGAACATCACGCTCCCGAGCTCCACCCCGCGCACCCCGCCCGCCACGTACAGCGCGTTGACCAGCCCCACCCCCGGATACTGCAGCGCCGGCACGTGCGGCACCAACGCCTTGGCGTCGAGGAACACCGCGTGCCCCCCCACCGGCCGCACGAACGGCACGCCCAGCGCCGCGAGCTTCTGCCCCAGGTACTGCACCGTCGCGTGACGGTACACCTGATAGTCCAGCTCGAGCGCCTCGCCAAGCCCCACCGCGATCACCTCCAGGTCCCGTCCCGCCAGTCCGCCATACGTCGGGAATCCCTCGCGGAGGATGAGCAGATTCTTAAAATCCTCCGCCCACTGCGCGTCCCGGCAGGTGAAGAACCCGCCGATGTTCGCCAGCCCGTCCTTCTTGCAGCTCATCGTCGACCCGTCCGCGTAGGAGAACATCTCCTGCGCGATCGCCAGCAGCGACTTGCCCTTATACCCTTCCTCCCGCTCATGGATGAAGTAGGCGTTCTCCGCGAACCGGCAGGCGTCGATCACCAGGGGAATCCCGTGCCTGCTGAGCACCTGCTTGACCTGCCGCACGTTTGCCATCGACACCGGCTGTCCGCCCCCGGTGTTGTTCGTGACCGTGATCATGCAGAAGGGGATCTTCTTCGCCCCATGCTCCGCGATGCAGCGATCGAGCTTGCCGACGTCCATGTTCCCCTTGAACGGCGCCTCGAGCCCCGGCCGCAGCCCCTCATCGCACACCAGGTCCACCGCCCTGGCCCCGACGAACTCCACGTTCGCCCGCGTCGTGTCGAAGTGGCTGTTGCTCGGGATCACGTCCCCCGGTTTGAGCCGCGTGAAGGCCAGGATCCCCTCCGCCGCCCGCCCCTGGTGCGTCGGGAAGACGTGCGGCATCCCCGTAATGTCCCGCACGGTCTGCTCAAACCGTTTCCACGACCGACTGCCCGCGTAGCTCTCGTCCCCGAGCATCATCGCCGCCCACTGCTGCGTGGACATCGCCCCCGTCCCGCTGTCGGTTAAGAGGTCGATGCAGCAGTCCTCCGCGTCGAGCAGGAACACGTTGCGATGCGCCTTCTCCAAGGCCTCAATGCGCTCCTGCCGCGTGGTCAGCTTCAGGGGCTCGGTCATCTTGATCCGGAACGGCT
>JADZCW010000047.1 GCA_020851395.1 Phycisphaeraceae bacterium | reverse complement strand
AGTGGGACTTCCAGGTGTTCCAGGAGAAGGACTCGCCGGACGTGGAGGTGGGGATCTTCGCCATCGCCCGCGAGCGGGTGAACCAGTTCCTGAGCAACTACAAGGCGGTGGGGATGGGCGTCGACGGTCTGACGCTCTCGCCGGTGGCGGTGTTCAACGCGTTGACGTACGACCAGGAGCCCGGGACGGTGGACCAGGGCGTGGTGTTCGTGGACATCGGGTCGGTGAGCACGGACGTGATCGTCTCGGCCGGGCAGGGCATCTGGGTGCGGACGCTGCAGATCGGGGGCAACGACTTCACCGAGGCGTTGGTCAAGAGCTTCAAGCTCAGCTTCTCCAAGGCGGAGAAGCTCAAGCGTGAGGCGGCGACGAGCAAATACGCCAAGCAGATCTTCCAGGCGATGCGGCCGGTGTTCTCGGATCTGGTGCAGGAGCTTCAGCGGTCGCTGGGGTATTACCAGAGCCAGAACCGCGAGGCGTCGCTCAAACGGATGATCGGGGTGGGCTCGACGTTCCGTCTGCCGGGGCTGCAGAAGTTCCTCAAGCAGCAGTTGCAGATGGACGTGACGCGTCTGTCGTCGTTCAAGAAGCTGACGGTGCAGGGCAAGGAGGACGTGGAGTTCGCGGACCAGGCGGTGAACCTGGCCACGGCGTACGGGCTGGCGCTTCAGGGGCTGGGGATGCAGCGGGTGTCGGCGAACATCCTGCCGGCGTCGGTGCGTCAGCAGCGGCAGTGGCGGGCCAAGCAGCCTTGGTTCGCGGCGGCGGCGGGGGTGATCGTGGCGGCGACGGCGTGGAACGCGGTGACGCTGGTGCAGGCCCGCAATGCGTTCGACGAGGGGCAGCTCTCGTCGGTGGACAACGTGGTGCGTCAGGCGTCGAACCTCAAGAGCCGGTGGGACGAGTCGGCGCAGGCGGCCGACCCGCGGGCTCAGATGCGGACGCTCCAGTCGCTTCTGGACGGGCGGTCGGTCTGGCCGCTGATCCTGACCGACATCGAGGGGGCGCTCGAGGCGGCCAACCCGCAGCCCCAGACGCTCGCGGCCGACTACCAGAAGATGGCCCAGATCCCGCGCCCCGAGCGGAGGCGAATCTACATCACGTCGATGAGCACGGCGTACCGCGTCGGCAGCGGCGGGCTCAACGCCAACGCCTGGTCGCCGCCGACAGCCGGGCAGAATCGGCCCGAGAAGGAGGCCTGGCGGACGGACCCTTGGGCGGGGGTGGCCGACGGCAGTTCGGTGGCGCCCTCGTTCCAGATCACGCTGCGGGGCACGACGCCGAACAAGGACGGCGTGACGTTCTTCACCCAGACGTTCGTGGCCAAGCTGCGTGAGCTGGCCGGGCGCAACGACCGCCCCTACAAGATGGTCATTTCGGCCAATCCGGTGGTGGAGTTCGACAAGGTCGTCACGGGCACGCCGGGGGCGGGCCGCCAGCCCGCCGGGCCGTCATACGCGGACGTGCCGGGGATGCTGCCGCCGTCGTTCGCCAGTGGGCCGAACATGTCCATGTCCTCGAACTCGACGGACATGGCCCGGGTGTTGCCGACGCGTCCACTGCTGGACGAGTCGCGTCAGGACGATTGGCGGTTCGAGATTGGATGGACGATTGATCTGCTGCCGCCGGACCAGGCGAGGGCGGCGGAGGAGCGTCTGGCCTCGGGGCCCGAGGCACCGGCCCCGTCCAAGGTGGAACAGCCACCCACTGGCGAGCCGGGAGCGGCGCCCGGAGAACCCAGCAGCAGCCTGCGGCCGACGCCATCTGATGCGGAGCAAAGGTCATGAAGCACGTCAAGCATCTGCTCGAATGGGCCAAGGCCAACCCGATGACCGTCGGGTCGGCGGCGGTGATCGTCGCGTCGCTGTCGGTATGGGTGTTGCTGGTCTGGATGCCCGGCAGCCGGTTCCAGGCGGACATGAGCAAACAGGCCAACGCCAAGCTGTCGGAGATCAACCAGTACGCCGACGCCTCGGTTCAGATCCCGGCCCCCGAGTCCGCGGGTGATCCTCAGGCGGTGCAGATGGTGATCAACCAGTCGGCGATCGACAAGCTCGAGTGGGTGCAGCAGCGGATCCAGAAGGAGAGCCAGGCGGTGATCGACCAGGCGGTGACCTTCAACCGCGGGGCGCACCGTCCGATGCTCGACGGGCTGTTCCCGCAGCCGATCCGGCCGGACCTGCCCTACACAGCCCGCGAGCGTTACCGTGAGATGATGGCGGCGATGCTCAGCGAACAACCCAACGCATTCGGCCTGCCGCACCTGAATGCCGGCAGCCCGCCGACGCCCGCGGAGATCACCGAGGAGCTGAGCAAGGTCGACCAGGAGATCAATGCCGAGATCTCGCCGCGGAAGATCAGCGACTTGTCGCCGGCCGAGCAGCGGGAGATGAGCGGCCGCCGGAGTCAGCGGCTCAAGGAGTTCCTCACGCGTCGGGCGAGGGGGATTCACGTCTATGCCAGGCGGGAGCCGTCAGCGTGGCCGCTGGACGTAGCGGGTTGGGCCTACGACGCCCGGCAGCCGAAGCTGTCGGAGATCTGGCGCTCGCAGATGTCGCTGTGGGTGCAGCAGGACATTGTCGCGGCGATCGGGCGAGTCAATCGCGTTGACGATCCGACGCAGGACGTGACGACGGCGCCGGTCAAGCGTCTGGTTTCGATCGAGGTCGTCGGCCCGGGGTACGTGGGGATCGACAACGGCGGGACGTTCCTGACGCAGGCCGGCCGATCTTCTTCTTCGTCTTACGATGCCGCGGCGTCGAGCGCGGCATACGACGCGCAAGCGGCAATGCTGGCGGAGGCGATGCGTCCGCCGGACATGGAAGGCGGGTCGTTGCCGTCTGCGTCGTCGGCGGTGGCGGCGGCGCCGCAGGGCGAGGAGCCCGATCCCACGCCGCCTGCGGAGCTGCCGCCGGTGGACTACGCGGTGTCGCCGACGGGCCGGTCGAGCAACGACCAGTTCGACGTCTGGCACGCGCGGGTGACGGTGGTGATCGATTCGACGCGGATCCCGCAGTTCCTCGACGCGTTGTCGAAAGTGAACTTCATCACGGTGCTGCAGGTGTCCACGCAGGACGTGGATGAGTACCAGGACCTGCTTCAGGGCTATGTCTACGGGCCGGACGACGTGGTGGAGCTGACGCTGTCGATCGAGACGGTGTGGCTGCGGGCGTGGACGGCGTCGCTGATGCCCCGTGTGGTGAAACTGGCGGTGGGCGTGCCGCAGCCGGAGGCCGAGGGTGCGGCGCCCGAGGGCGAGGCGACGAACTGACTTGAAGGTCCGTGGGCTGAGAGCCGCGGCCGGGCCGAGTTCGCCCGGCGCTGGGAGTAGCGAAGATGAAGCGATACCTGGACCTGCTGCTGAAGTACGTGGACAAGATCGTGCTGGTCGCGGCGGTGGTGTCGGCGGGCGTGCTGATCTGGAATTTCTCGCTGGGCAAGCCGTACAGCGCGGAGATCTTGGCGGGACGGTCGGCCGAGAAGGTCTCGCCCGCGGAGGTGGCGGAGCAGGTGACGCGCGCCGCCGATCAGCTCCAGCGCAAGCTCAGCTCGGACACGATCCCGCCGGAGCTGGCGGACTTCAAGGTCGCGGCGGACAGCGACGCCTTCGTGCGGAAGCTCAACGAGCCCATCGCCGGGTCGGGCGCGCGGTTCAAGATCCCGCTGTCGGAGCCGGGCCTGGCGCTCAATGAGTTCCGCCTGGACAACTCGCCGCTGTCGATGTACGAGGTGCCCACGCCGCCGTCGCCCAAGGATCTTGTGACGCGAGCGGCGCACGGGGTACTGAACGACTCGATGGATCCGGACCTGCTGGCGAGGGTCGTGGCGATCGTGGGCGACGAGCGTCCGCGGGACTTCCGCTACGTGACGGTGGGGGGGAAGATCGACCTCGAGGCGTGGGAGGCGATGCTCAAGGCGGTCTCGGGCGGCCGGCAGATCCCCGTCAGCTGGCAGCGCAACGCGATGTACGTCGTGGACGTGGTGCTCGAGCGTCAGGAACTCGACCCAGTCACGGGTCAATGGGGCCCGGCGGTGCGGATCGATCCCATGCCTGGGCAGGTGGTCTTCCACGGTGTGACGCAAGGGCCGGGCGTCGACGCGTCGGCGCTGATCCAGCGGGTACGCCTGTCGCAGGAGGACGTGCTTAGGCCGGAGTTCCTGATGCTCGCCGGCGGGCCGCCGTGGGTGTCGCCGCTGTCGCCCGGCGCGATCTTCAGCAGCGAGGACGCGGCCAGGCTGACGCAACTGAACAGGGAGATCGATCGTCTGACACGCCAGGTGTCCGCATTGCAGCGTCGGATCGATCAGCAGCAACAGGCGGACAGCAGCGGCCGGCCGTCGCAGGCGCCGGCCAGCACCCCTCCGCCGGTCGACCCCATCCTGCAGGCGGCCAACGCCGCCAGCGGCGCCTTGGGCGCGGGGTCCTCGACGGGGCGACAGCCGCAACGACGTCAGACACCGGCTGAGCAACTCGCGGACGTCCAGCAGCAACTCCAGCAGAAGACCAGGGAGCGTGACGACATGTTGGCGGCGGCGCGCCGCGGCGAGCAGGTCGCCAAGGTCCAGGACACCGAAGCCGCGTCGGCGACCGGTCAGCGGACGATGACGGATGAGGAAGCGCTGCTCGAGATGCAGCGACGGTACTTCGGCGGCCCGCCGACGGAGGACGGTTCCATCAACTCGACGCCGGCGCCCCAGACGCCGGCGGCTCGTCCGAGACGGGTGACCAACCCCGACGCACCCCTGCCCAAGCAGCAGGAGTTCTACGTCAACGACCTGACGGTTCTGCCCGGCCGGACGTACCGCTACCGGGTGACGGCCAACATGCTCAACCCGTTGTTCGGCCGGCAGCAGAACCTGGCGCCGGAGCAGAAACCGCAGGCCGAGAACCTGGGCCTGGCTTCCGAGCCGAGCGATTGGACCGAGCCGGTGCAGGTCGAGCCCGAGCACAAGTTCTTCCTCGTCGGCGGGTCGGCCGACGTTCAGGCGGCCAACGTCGAGGTCTATAAGCTCTACGACGGGGTGTGGCGGTCGTACACGTTCGACAACATCCACCCTGGCGACGTCATCGGGGGGGCGCGGACGAAGAAGGTCGGCGACAGCGACGCGCAGATTGACTTCGGGCTGGGGATGGTGCTGGTGGATCTGACCGCCCCCGCAGGCGCCGGTGGCGACACCGAGGCGCTGCTGCTGGACCTGCGGACGCAGAGGCTGGCGCAACGGTCGATTCGGTCGGACGCGAGCGACCCACAGCGTGAGGTCTATCGCAACGACGAGTTGCTCTGGGCGGCGCCGCAGGCGAATTCGTCGGCAACGCCGTAGGGCATACCCCTGGTCATGCGTTACGGATGGGAAACAACGCGGCGGCGCACCAGGCGTTGCCGATGCGGTCGGTGATCGGCAGGCCGCGCAGGGCCGGGGCGGCGACGGGATACCCCTTCTCGAGACAACGTTCGTGCCAGGCGAGGATGTCGTGCTCGGCGATCCGCTGGTTCTCGGTGAAGAGGATCAGCAGGAGCCCGCCGTGGCGGATGACGGGGTCGGACCAGATCTTCTTGACGTCGCCGGTGACGGGCTGGAGCAGCTCGGCGCTGTAGCGAGCGAAGGGGCCGTCGGTCTGATATTGCGAGACGGTCTTGACCTCGAGCCAGTAGGCCAGGTCGGCGTCGACGGCGGGCTGCTGGTCGAAGAGCGTGCCGGCGACGAGTGGATCGCGTAGGGGCAATCCGTCGGGCGTCAGGACCATGTCGCAACGCTTGCCCTCGGAGCGGCGGGGGCGGAGGCGCTGCTCGGGGTAGCGCTGCTCGGGGTGGACGCCGTAGCCGGCCTCTTCCAGGGCGTGGCGGAGGATCGGGTGCAGGCCCAGCTCATCGAGGGCGTCGAAGCCGTAAACAGCCTGCTCGTCGTCGTCGGCCGCGGCGCGCAGGACCAGGCCCGCGGCCACGACGTCTGCGATGTCGGCGGGGGACCAGCGCATGGCGAGCTCACGGGGGCGGGGCTACCAGGCGACAAGTTCGCCGGTGATCGGCTCGACGAGGTCCTTGACGGTGACCAGGCCGCGCGGGGCGTCTTCACGGCCGGCGACGATGGCCAGGTCCAGCCGCTGTTTCTGGAAGAGCCGCAGGGCCGCCCGCAGGGGCATCTGCGGCTCGACTGTGACGGCTGGACGCATGAGCTGAGCGACGGGCGGGCAGGAGGCGGGGTCGTGCTGCAGGGCGTCGTAGAGGCTCACCACGCCGGCGACGCGGCCCTGGTCGTCCAGGACGGGGAAGCGGGAGAGACTGGTGCGGTCGGCGAGCCGAAAGAGCGCGGCGGGCGGATCGCTGAGCTTGACGGAGATAACTTTGGACCAGGGCACGGCCTCGTCGACGACGCGCAGGTCGTTCAGGGCCAGGACGCGCTCGACCAGGACGGATTGTTCGTCGCTGAGCAGTCCTCGGCCGACGCCCTCGCTGACCAGGAGTTGCATGTGCCGGCGGGGGTGCAGGCCGGCGTGGTGGCGGGAGCCGGGCAGGAGTTTCTCAACCATCCGGGTAAAGCCCATGACGATCGGCAGCAGGCCCGTCCAGGTCAGGAGGCGGCGGATGGCCTCGACGGCGGGGGCCAGGCGATAGGTCAGTCGATCGCTGTAGGCGGCGAAGAGGTCCTTGGGCAGGGTCTCGCAGAAGACAAAGAGGATCGGCGTGACGATGGCGACGTTCAGGAGAATGACTTGCCAGTCGGCGAAGCCGCGGTGCTCGAGCAAGAGGGCCAGGCCGAGGGTGCCGAGGTAGTTGGCGATGTTGTTGCCGATCAGGAGTGTCGAGAGGAGCGTGACGGGGTCGCGCGTCAGTCGGCGAAGCAGGGCGGCGGAGTAGCTGGCCTGGTCGGCGAGGATCTCCAATCGCACGCGGTTGAGGGAGTAGACGCCCATCTCCATGCCGGAGAAGAGCGCCGAGAGTCCGAAACCGGTGAGCATCAGGGCGGTGGTCAGCGTCTCTTGGCTCAGGGGGGTCATAGCGAGGCCTCCCCCTCGTAAGCCTCAACGGATGGATCGTCGGAGCTCTGAGGTATGGCGAGGGTCAGGCGGAGGGAGGCGATGCGCCAGCGGTCCATGGCTTCGACCTCGACCAAGAGGTTTCCGGCCTCGACGCGGTCGCCGACGCGCGGGACGCGGCCGAGTCGGTCCATGACCAGGCCACCGAGCGTCACGGCGTCGCCGCGTGGGTGGAGGGGGGCGAAGGTCTGGGCCCACTCGTGGATGGGCAGGTCGGCGCTGACGCGCCACTGGCCGGGGGTCAGGGCGACGACCTGCGGGGGGCCCTCGGAGTCGTAGGGGCTGAAGAGGTCGCCGATGAGTTCTTCGACCACATCCTCGAGGGTGATCAGGCCGGCGGTGCCGCCGTACTCGTCGACGGCGATGGCGATGGTCGTGCCGCGTTTGCGGAACTGGATGAGCAACTGGTCGGCGCGGGTCAGCTCGGGGACGAAGCTGATCTGGCGGATGAGCTTGCGCACTTCCGGGGGCGTGGCGGGCTT
>JADZCW010000046.1 GCA_020851395.1 Phycisphaeraceae bacterium | reverse complement strand
GTGGCTGTGACGGTCGATGTCCTGCAGCGCCTGGTAGAGCAGGACGCGCTGGTCGCTGGGCAGCTGCATGGGATCGACCTGCCGGAGCAGGTTCTTGGCGGCGTCGTACTGACCCTGCTCATAGAGCTGCAGCCCCTGGTGGAGCTGCGAGGGCGTTGGGGCGGCGGGGATGGGCTCGTCCGCGCGCACCGGGCCGGCACAGAGGCAGGAAAGGATGACAACCACGACCGGGAGGCGCTTTAGGTGGCCACAGTGCAACGCTCAGACTCCTTCGCTCTGGGGTCGAACCGAGTGGTGGCGGTGTGGGCGATCGGCACCGCCATCGCGGGCGCGATACCCGTCGGCACAAGCAAGCTGGCCGGGAGGATGGCCGCCCTTGGACCTGCCACCTGGGGGTCTGGTTAGTCTAAAAGTCGCCGAGGTCCGCTGCAAGTTGATTCTGTCGCATTTCGTGACAAAAAAAGCGAGCTGCCGTGGGGGCCCCCCGGGGTGGGGGCATGGACGGCCCGGGGGCGGAGTCTAAAATACGCCCTATTCCCCCACGGGCGGGCACGCCCACACCCTTTTATTTGCCGAACCCGACCATGAGTACGACGCCCACTGACGATTCCGTGAGTTCCTTGCGCGTCCTGGTGACCGGCGCGGCTGGTCGGCTGGGCAGCGTGGTCTGCAGGCACCTGGTGCAGGCGGGGCTGGACGTGGTGGGGACCGACCAGCACCAGCCCCGGGGCACGCCGGGGCACGTCTTCGTGCAGGCGAACCTGCTGGACCTGACGGCGGTTCGGTCCCTGCTGGCGGGACGTGAGGTGGTGGTGCACCTGGGGAACATTCCCAGCGCGGGCCAGGCACCCCCGGTCAGGACGTTCAATGACAACACGGCGATGAACATGAACGTGATGCACTCGGCGGCGGAAGCGGGTGTGGGGACGGTGATCTTCGCCAGCTCGGTTCAGACGCTCAGCGGGACGCGCCGGTACCGGCAGGAGCCGCGGAGGCCGAGCCCGCATCCCTACCTGCCGTTGGACGGTCAGACGCCGGCGTGCCCGGGGAACACGTATGGACTGAGCAAGCAGGTGGGGGAGGTGACGCTGGGGTACTTCTGCCGGGTGCACGGGATGTCGGGGGTGGCGTTGCGGCTGCCGTGGATGGCTGAGCCTGGGGAGATCGAATCGCTGCGGTCGGGATATTTCCGTGAGCCGCGGCCTTGGGAGTCGCTGGACGAGGCGTGCGCGTATCTTTCATATGAGGATGCGGCGCGGCTGATCCTGGCGATCCTGCGGGCGAGGCTGACGGGGTTTCGGATCTACTTCCCGGTCGGGCCTCAGAACACGCTGGGGTGGACGGCGGAGGAGATGGCGGAGCGGTTCTTCGCGGGGGTGCCGCACCGCAAGGCGCTCGAGGGGGACAGCGTGGTGGATATCAGCCAGATTGAACGGGAGACGGGTTGGCGGCCGGTGGACGAGATCCGGCCGGCGGGGGCGGCGGTTGCCGGGTAGGGGTCGGTTGATATAATGCTTGGCTCGCCCCAGGCCGCGATGGGGCCCTTGCGAGATAAAGGATTGCGATCATGGCACATAAGAAAGGCCAAGGCAGCACCAAGAACGGCCGGGATTCCAACGCCCAGTTCCGTGGGGTGAAGATCTACGGCGGTCAGTCCGTGGTGGCGGGGAACATCATCGTCCGCCAATGCGGGACGCCGTTTAAGGCCGGCTTCCAGGTCGGGATGGGCCGGGACAACACCCTCTTTGCGATGAGCGACGGGGTGGTGGAGTTCCAGGGCCGACGGGTGCATGTTCGGTCGAAGTCGGCGTGAGGTCGGCCGCCCTGGGGCGGATCGGGCGACGCTGACGAGGCTCTACTTCGCAAAACCAGGGCGCGACAAGCGCCCTTTTTCTTTGGTCTTTCTTTTCAACTAGAACGGTCCGCCATGTTCATCGACTCGGCATCCATCGTGGTCCGCAGCGGCAAGGGGGGTGACGGGCGCGTCAGCTTCCGGCGGGAGAAGTATGTGCCGCGCGGGGGGCCCAATGGGGGCAACGGGGGCAAGGGGGGGGACGTGATCCTGCACGCGCGGCCGGGGCTGGACACGCTGCTGGACTTCGCGGGGCGGCATCACTGGACGGCGACCGACGGGGAGCCGGGCGGGGACAAGCAGATGACCGGGCACGACGGGGAGGACCTGGTCATTGACCTGCCGCCGGGGACGCTGGTGTACAACGATCTGACCTCGGAGCTCATTGTCGATCTGGCGCAGCCGGGGCAGCGGTTCCAGGTGGCGGCGGGGGGCAAGGGGGGGTGGGGGAACGAGCACTTCAAGTCGGCGACGAATCAGACGCCGCGGGAGTCGACGCCGGGTGAGCCGGCGGTGGAGGTTCCGCTGCGGCTGGAACTGAAGCTGATCGCGGACGTGGGGCTGGTGGGCAAGCCCAACGCGGGCAAGTCGTCGCTGCTGGCGAAGATCTCGCGGGCTCGGCCGAAGATCGCGGACTATCCGTTCACGACGCTCGAGCCGAACCTGGGGATCGCGGAGCTTTCGGGGCATCGGCGGATCGTGGTGGCGGACATCCCGGGATTGATCGAGGGGGCGCACGAGGGGCATGGCTTAGGCATGCGGTTCCTGCGACATGTGGAGCGGACGGGGCTGCTGGTGCACCTCTTGGAGCTTGAGCCGAGCGATGGGTCGACGCCGGCGGAGAATTATCAGGTGGTGCGGCGGGAGCTGGAGCAGTACTCGCCGACGCTGGCGGCCAAGCCGGAGGTCGTGGTGCTGACGAAATTGGATCTGGCGGGGCCGGGGGCGGAGGACCATGAGGCGGCGGTGGAACTGGTGGCGGGGCAGTTGGGCAAGCGGCCGCTGGCGATCAGCAGCGCGACGGGATTGGGGCTGACCGAGCTGCTCGAAGCGTGCTGGAAGAAACTGGACAAGGGCACGGTCGGGACTGGGCCCGCCCTTGGAGCGGCGTCATGAATGCACAGGTGAACCTTCTGGCGGTGAGCGTGGGGAACACGCGGACGCAGTTCGGGCTGTTCCTGCGGGGGCAGGTCACGCACACGGCGGCGGTGGTCAATAGCGAGCCGGGGAAGTTCGCGGCGGCGGTGGCGGAGATGGCTGAGCGCTTGCCGGAGGACGTGGACGCGGCGGAGGTGCCGGTGGTGCTGGCGTCGGTGAACCCGGCGGTGGCGGAGAAACTGGCGGGGGTGATCTCGGGGGCGTGGACGGGATCGCTGCTGCGCGTGGAGGAGGACCTGCCGATCCCGATCGGGCGGCAGGTGGACCACGAGGCAATCGTGGGGCAGGACCGGCTGCTCGCGGCGGCGGCGGCGTATGACGTGCTGCGGCAGGCGGTGGTGGTGGTCGACGCAGGGACGGCGATCACGATCGACTTCGTCGACGGAGCGGGGACGTTCCACGGCGGGGCGATCGGGCCGGGGGCGCAGCTGATGCTCGACAGCCTGCATCAGCGGACGGCGCTGTTGCCGGAGGTGAAGTTCGCGCCGCCGGAAGAGGCGATCGGTCACAACACGACGCAGGCGATGCTGACGGCGACGTTCCACGGGCTGCGCGGGATGGTGCGGGAATTGGTCGAACAGTACGCGGAGGTGGCGGGGACGTTCCCTCTGGTGGTGGCGACGGGAGGGGACGCGCAGGTGCTGTTCGAGCACTGCGATTTCGTGGATCGGATCGTGCCGGAGCTGACGCTGCGGGGGATCGCGGTGGCGCTGGGGGCGGCGGAGGGGGCGGGGGAGGAGTAGCGTTCCTTGCGGAGGAGCAGGATGGGGATCCTGGTGCTTTTTTTGTCAGAGGTGGTTGAGTGAGGGGGGGAATGTGTAGCGTCCCCAATTTCCCTCGCGTTTTTCTCCTCCCCGTTCTACTCGGCCCAGCGAATTCTTAGCGGCGGCGGATCAGGCCCGCTCCGGCCAGGAGCAGCAGCGGCAGCATGTCAGGTTCGGGGATTTCGTAGGCGATTGCCAGGTGCGGCACCGCGCTGCCATTGGCCCACGCGGCATCGAACTGGATGGTAACGTGCATCTCCGGATGATCGCCCGGCTCCATGCGCACGCCCAGGTAGCCAAACGACCCGAGGATCGACTCGACGTAGGCCGTGTCCAAGTCCCACGAGTATGCGTCAAGATAACTGATGGAATCGGAGGCCCCGATAAAGGTTGCGGCAGTGGTGGCATCGGCGGCGGTGATCGAACCGTCGCCCTCATAGCCGGCGAGTCGAAGATTCGGCCAACGATCGACGCCATACTGAAAACCTCGCACATTGACGTCGATCTTGGCCCACAGCACGCGGGCACCCGCAGGAATAGAGCTTAAGTCATATTCAATCATCGCCCGCTTGTTCTCGGTGCTCGTATCTGTCACGTCTGCTTTCAAGGCGGAGGCGTCAACGGTATAGGATCCGGTTCTCTGGGCGGTGGCTGCGCCGGTGGCGTGAGGAGGAGCGTAGAAGACGACCGTTGACGACGTGGTTGGGCGCACCTCAAGCTCGAGCTTGGGGGAAGAGTTCGCATCGCTGACGACTTCGTCCCAACCCTGCGGGTCGGCGTTTGCCTCGATGGTCTGGCGGAGGAAGGAGGGGCCGTAGGACATGACGGTGCGAAACGCAGCGGTGGCGCGGATATCGAAGTCCGTCGTGGTTCCGGAGGTGTGTTGCCAAACACGACCGAGACCAGCCCAACTCCAGCGGATGTTGTCCTCGACGGTGACGGCGCCGTCGTCGCCGGCCAGGTACATCTGAAACTCGCGAACCCCGGTGTCGACAGTGCTGCCAGGACCGACTCGGCCTGTAAGGCGGACGTTGTCGACCACGCCGGGCACAAGGTCGGAGATGTCGTATTCCAAGACGGCCATGCGTTCGACACCGTCCATGTGGCCGATGAGCGGCGTGCTCTCGACGGCCTCGCCGGGCTCCTTTGGCCAGGGCGTGGGGTCGATGTCAACGACGCAGCCGATGGCGACCGGCGAGCGCTGCTGGTAGATGACCTCGGCAAGACTTTGGTTGGGAAGCCAGCCAGTGGCCACAAGCACGGCAGCAAAACGTGGCCAACGAGTCAATTGGCGCCATGCGAGCCCCATGTGCACCGCCATCCCGTCCGTGACGGGTAAAGGGTGTGTCGCCACCTTGAGCACGAGCCGCGCAAAGAGACACAACCGGCGCAGGGTCGGCGTCAAGATATGGTGAAAGAGCCCTATGAATGGGACGCTCTCTCATCCTCCAGCCTCAACGTTACAGGACATGCCGGTCTTGTCAAGGGATTTCTTGGGTCTTCTCGCGTGGAGCTACCCTTGGACCGCTCGAGAATCGTCGTCACGGTCTTCGGCGATGACACGGAGGGCACGCTGGGCGTGGACATCAAGATGAAGGCTGATGTCGACGAATCGGGGGCGGAATAAGGGGGTAGCGGGAGGTTGCCGCTGGGCTGGAGCGGCGGGAGAATGGGGGGCATGAGCCAACCATCCTCTGATTCTGCTGGGGGCGTTGCGACGCCTCGATCGGCGTTGATGATGGCGCGGGTGATCTGGGCTGCGCTGCTGATGGGAGTGGTGATCGCGGGCGTGATGATGCTGTTGACGTTCGGGGGGCGTGCGTCGCAAGGGAACGCGTCGATGGTGCCGTTTATGGTTTCGCTGGTGATGGCGATGACGCTGCTGCCGGCGGCGTATGTGGTTCGGGCGATGATGTACAGGAAGTCGGCGGTGGATGGGGTGGTGCCGCCTGAGAAGTTCTTGCCGGCGAACATTCTGTTCATGGCGATGATCGAGGGGCCGATGTTCACCGGGCTGGTGATGGCGACGGTGATGGGGGAGCTTTTCCCGACAATCGTTGTGCCGGTGGTGCTGCTGGTGGTTTATGTGCTGAACTTCCCGACGGGCCGGGTGATGGGGCCGAGGTTGGCGAATCCTTACGAGATGCCGACCGGCCCGAGCAAGTGATGTCCTCCAAGGTGCAACTCGTGCTGACCACGGCACCGAATCCCGGGGCGGTGGCGGTGATGCAGTTGCATGGAGCGGGGGCGGTCGACGTGCTGGAGAAGCTGACGGGGGTGGGGGATTGGCCCCCCGGAAGGTTGCGGCTGGTTTTGCTGGCGGGGGTGGATCAGGGTTTAGGCGTGGCGCTGCGGGAGGATTGGGCGCAGATGATGCCGCACGGGGGGCCGCGGGTGGTGCAGAGGCTGATGGCGCGGCTGCGGGAATTGGGCGTGATGGTCGCGGGTGAGCCTGATCCGGTGACGGTGTATCCGGAGGCGGAGGATGAGATCGAGGCGCATGCGCTGACGGCGGTGGCGCGGGCGGCGAGTCCGGCGGCGATTGAGTTGTTGCTGGGGCAGGCGGCGCGGTGGAGAGAATGGTTGAGGAAGCCGGCGGGGGAGCGGGAGGGGGCGGGGGCGATTCTGGCGCGGTCGAAGGTTTTGAATCAGTTGATTGAGCCGGCGACGGTGGTGGTGGTGGGTCGGCCGAACGTGGGCAAGAGCACGTTGGGGAATCGGATGCTGGGGCGCGCGGCGAGTCTGGTGGCGGATCTGCCGGGGACGACGCGGGATTGGGTGGGGGGATTGGCGGTGATCGAGGGGGTGGTGGTGCGGTGGCTGGACACGCCGGGGGTGCGGGAGACGGAGGACGCGGTGGAGGCGGCGGCGATGGAGCTGGCGCGCGGGGTGATGGCGGGGGCGCAGGTGGTGGTGGCGATGCGTGATCCGGGGACGGATTGGCCGGAGGTGTCGAGGTTGCCGCGGCGGCCGGATGTGTGGGTGGTCAATAAGGTTGATCAGCTCGCGGACGAGGGGGCGGTCGCGGACTTCGGGGTTGAAGGGCAGACGCCGATGGGGGTTAGTGCAGCGACGGGGGTTGGGATTGAGGAGTTGGGGCGGCGGGTGCTGGGGTGTCTGGGGTTGGGGGACGTGAGGGAGTTGGCGGGACGCGGGGATGGGGTGTGGGCGTGGTCGGCGGGGATGCGTGGGCGGTTGGGCGTTAAGTAGGCGCGGAGGGGATGGCACGCAGGATGCGTGCCCTACGTTTGATGTCATCGCGGGTGGGTGGTCAGAGTCCCAGGACGTCGGGCATGGAGTAGCGGGCGGGTTTTTGCATGGCGAGCCAGGCGGCGGCGCGGAGGGCGCCGCGGGCGAAGACGTCGCGGGTGGAGGCGTTGTGGGTGAGTTGGATTTCCTCGCCGAGGGTGGTGTAGGTGACGGTGTGTCGGCCGACGACGTCGCCCTGGCGCAGGGCGTGCATGCCGATGGAGCCTCGGCGGCGGGTGGCGTTGTCGCCGTGGCGGCCGTGGACGAGGTCGTCCCGCATGCTCTTGCCGGTGGCGTCGCAGATGGCCTGGGCGAGGGCGAGGGCGGTGCCGGAGGGGGCGTCCTTCTTGAAGCGGTGGTGGGACTCGACGATCTCGATGTCGTAGTCGTCGCCGAGCTGGGCGGCGACCTTGCCGACCAGGGCGATCAGGAGGTTGACGCCGAGGGACATGTTGGCGGCCTGGAGGATGGGGATGGACTTGGCGGCCTGGTCGATGGCGGCGTGGTCGACGGAGCCTAAGCCGGTGGTGCCGATGACCAGGGCGATGCGGTTCTTGACGCAGTGGTCGATCAGGGCGAGGGCGCCGGCGGGGGAGGAGAAGTCGATGACGACGTCGGGTCGGGGGTCGATCTGGGGCTTGACGGGGATGCCCAGGGGTTCGAGGCCGGCGAGGGCGCCGGCGTCGGCGCCGAGGTTGGGGCTGCCCTGGAACTCGACGGCGCCGACGAGCTTGAGGTCGGGGACTTCGGGGGCCAGGGCGATCAGTCGGCGGCCCATGCGGCCGGCGGCGCCGTGGATGGTGAGGTTGGAGGGCAAGGGAGGGCTCCTTTCGGGGGCCGGAGGGGGGACGGGCAGGTCAGGCTGGCCCGCGCATGGCTGTGCGGGAGATAGGGTTACGCTATAATAACTTCCGCGGGCCCGTGGGCGTCGCGCGGGCGGGTCCGATTCATGGATGAGTCCGCCGATCGCCTCCGGCCCGGGGGCGACGCACCGGCGCGGGGCGCCAATCTCCAGAATTTGGGGTTCGAGGAGCGTTCATGGCATTGAACTTCTTTAAGCGCGGCGGCAAGGGCGAGGGCCCGGGCACCGGCGACGGGGGTTCCGGGGGCGCGGGCGGGAACGACGCCGGGGCAGGGGACGGCAAGTTCGAGCGCAACCCGGCGAAGGCTCGGCGGTTCTTCGAGCATGCGCAGACGGTGGCGGACGCTCGGAACTACGAGTACGCGATCAGCCTGTACATCGACGGCCTGCGGCATGAGCCGGACAACATGGGCAAGCATGAGGCGTTGCGCGAGGTGGCGGAGAAGTACAAGGTCGGCGGGGGCAAGCCGGCGGGGCTGGGCGAACGGATGAAGTCGACGGGCAAGGACCCGGTGAGCAAGTTCCTCGACACCGAGAAGCTCTGGAGTAAGGACCCGCTGAATCTGTCGCTGATGCTCGAGGTGATGGAGAAGTCGGTGGCGGTGCTCAAGGCTGAGCCCGAGCTGCACATGGAGGAGTTTGTGTTCTGGATCGGGGAGATGGTGATCAAGTTCGGTCGGGGCAGCCGCAAGACGACGGAGAAGGTCTTTATCCAGGCGAGGGACTTGTTCGCCGAGGCGGGGATCTATGAGAAGGCGGTCGAGGCGTGCAAGTACGCGCTGGCGCTGCGGCCGGACGACGCGAGCCTGCTGGATGATCTGAAGAACCTCGAGGCCGAGGCGACGCTGACGACGGGGGCGTACGGCGACGCGGGCGGTCAGGAGGGCGGGTACCGGCGGATGGTGCGGGACGCGGAGAAGCAGCGGGCGCTCGAGCAACAGGACGCGCTGGTGCGGACGGGGAGCGTGCAGGAGGAGCTGATCGACCGGCTGCGGCGGGAGTATGGCGAGAAGCCCGAGGAGGCGGACCGGCTGGACAAGCTGGTCAACGCGCTGATCCAGACCAATGAGGAGGCCGACGAGGGCGAGGCGGTCAAGCTGCTGCGGGAGGCGTTCGAGCGGACGGGGCAGTACCGGTACAAGGTGCGCAGCGGGGACGTGATCATCCGGCAGAGCAACCGGAAGCTGCGGGCGCTGCGCGAGAAGCTCAAGGAGAATCCCGCGGACGCCGAGGCGGCGGCGAAGTTCAAGGAGATCAACGCGCAGCTCCTGAAGTTCGAGCTGGCGGAGTACACCGAGCGGGTGAAGAATTACCCGACGGACCTGAGCCTGCGGTACCAGCTCGGTCGGCGGCTGATGGCGTTCGGGAAGTTCGACGACGCGATCGCGGCGTTCCAGGAGGCTCGCGCGGACGCGAAGAACCGTGTGCAGTCGCTGCTGTACCTGGGGGTGTGCTACTCGACCAAGGGGTGGCATCAGGAGGCGGTGGACACGCTGCGCGAGGCGATCGCGGGTTACGCGATCGAGGACGACAAGATCGGGCTGGAGCTGCGATATCATCTGATGGACGCGCTCGAGAAGTCGGCCAGGGCGGAGAAGTCGATCGAGTCGGCGAAGGAGGCGCAGAAGATCGCCTCGAAGATCTTGCAGGCGGACATCCGGTTCCGGGACATCAAGGATCGGATCGACGGGCTGCGGACCCTGGTGGAGGAACTTTCCAAGGCCGGCTGACGGGGGTTGCACGATGGCCAAGCGAACCAGCAGCAGCGGCGGGGCGGGGGCGCACCATCCGGCGGTGCATGCGTCGAAGCAGGCGTTGGCGGTGATCCCGGCGCGGTACGGGTCGACGCGTTTCCCGGGCAAGCCGTTGGCGGCCAAGACGGGTCGGCCGCTGATCCAGCACGTGATCGAGCGGGTGAGGCAGGCCAAGCGCGTGGGGCGGGTGATCGTGGCGACGGACGACCCGCGGATCTATGACGCGGTGGCGGCGGTGGGGGGCGAGGCGGTGATGACGCGGAGCGATCACCCCAACGGGACGAGCCGGATCGCGGAGGTGGTCGAGACGCTGGCGACGCGTTCGCCGACGGCGGAGCTGCCGGGGGAGCTGTCCGGGACGCTGCCGCAGCAGATGAGCGGGGATCTGCCGGAGATCGTGGTCAACGTGCAGGGGGATGAGCCGGAGGTCGATCCGGGGGTGATCGACGCGCTGATCGAGGGGCTCGAGGCGCATCCGGAAGCGCCGATGGCGACGCTGGCCAGCGACTTCGCGGCGGATGAGGACCCGGCGGATCGGAACATCGTCAAGCTGGTGGTGAATCAGCGCGGGCTGGCGCTGTATTTCTCACGGTCGCTGATCCCGTGCGACCGGGACGGGACGGGGGCGGTGCGGCTGCTCAAACACCCGGGGCTTTACGCGTATCGGCGGGATTTCCTGGCCAAGTACGTGACGCTGCCGGCGACGCCGCTTGAGGAGGCGGAGAAGCTCGAACAGCTTCGGGCGCTCGAGCATGGGTACGCCATCGCGGTGGTCAAGGCGGACGTGCGGCATCACGGGATCGACACGCCGGAGCAGTATGAGGAGTTTGTGAAGAGGTGGAATCAGCGGCAGAGGACGGCGGGGACGGGGAAGCGGAAGCGGTAAGTTCGACTCCTCTGAATCGGGTACCTGACACCCGGGGCGGGAATGCTCCGTGGGCGGTTGTTCGGACTACTGGGTTGATCTGCAGGGCAGACGTCGCTGCCTGGCTTAGGCCAGCAAGACCAGGTTGATGGTCATGATCAGCAGGAGCAGTGGCAGGGCAAGCGTGGCGAGGGCGGTGCGAATGGGCGGGGTGGCCTGGACGGCGCGGACGGCGATGGCTGCGGCGACGATCCAGGCGGGGATGGTCAGGACGCTGAGCAGAGCACCGATGACGGGGATGGCGGTGAAGACGTGAACGCCGCTGGTGATGGCCAGGGCCTCGAAGGTGCGCATCCGTCCGGTGTGCGGCCGGCATCCGGTGAGGTAGAGCATGGCCTGGATGCTCGTGCTCCACACGACGGTGAATGCCAGGCCGGTCATGAGGGAGAGCATCGTGAATATCACGGGGGAGGCGAGCAGGAGCAGGTCAGGACCGGGGCCGGATGGGAGCCATCGGCCGTACCTCAAGAGGTTCACCAGCAGTGAGAAGATCAGCAGGGACAGGGCGCTGATGAAGGGGAAGAGGCAGAGGTTGATGATCAGGAAGTTGGCGGATGGGCCGTAGGTTGTCTGGGACGGCACGCCTGAGGCGGCCAGGCCGGGGCGGACGATGCCGTGCCAGACGGCGGCGAGATAGCGGCGGAAGAAGATCCTTTCATGCAGCTCGAACCAGGGGTTGAGGTAGAACTGGGTCCGTTTCTCGTCCACTCCAGGGACGGGACGAAGGACCATCTGGTCCATGTGGAGTTCACGTCGGCAGCCGGCACAGGTGATGCGTTCGGGGACGAGGTGGCCTAGGACGCCCTGGCCGAGGTGGGGTTGGCCGCAGTGGGGGCAGCAGAATTCGACGGTGTTGGGGCGGAACTCAAACTCGCTGGGCTTGAAGGGTCGGCCGCACTCGGGGCAGGCGCGGGCGGTGAGGTTCCAGAGGCGGTAGTTGCATTGGGGGCAGCGCATGGGGTTAGGCCGGTGGTGCGTGTGGCTCAGCGATGTGGGGATCCGCGGCGGGATGGTGGGGCGGGGCGCTCGAGGCCTCGGCGGGCTTGGCGAGGATGATGGTGGCGTAGCTGGTCCATAGCGGCAGGGGGTGGCGGGCGAGGAGGCGGGCCTTGGCGCGTTCGAGGGTGTGCAGGGGGCGGAGCTTGCGGAGGTAGTAGCCGTGGCCGAAGTAGCCGCGGTACTCGACGACGTCGTAGCCGAGCCCCTGGAAACGTACGATCTGCCGGCGGGTCGGGCCGCGGCACCAGTCGTAGCGGGCGGGGAATTTTTCGTGGTGGTAGCGGTCACGCTTGGCGAAGATGTCCAGCAGGACGTCGGAGACGCGGTCGGGGACGAGGCGATTGACCAGGAAGGGGAGGCAGTAGAGGGTGGAGAAACAATGGACGGCCAGTCCGCCGGGTCGGAGCATGGCCAGGATGTTGGCGTGGGCGCGGCGGGCGTCGGGGATGTGTTCAAAGACCATCCGGCTAAAGACCATGTCGAACGGTCCGGGGGGCGCGAAGCGGGGGTCGCAGATGTCGCCGACGACGGTGGGGTAGGCGGAGTTGGCCTTCTCGAACTCGGCGGCCTCGGTGTCGATCAGGGTGCAGTCGATGCCGTGCTCTCGGGCGAAGGCGGGGTCGAGGGCGGGGTTGGCGCCGGCGCCGACCTCGCAGACGCGGCGGGCGCCGGCGCGGAGGATCCGGTCCTGGATGAAGGGGGGGAAGAGCTCCCAGCCCTCGAAGTCGTCGGTCAGGCGATACACGATGTCCATGCAGAGGGCTCACGTTTGGGGGGCGTCGATTCACAAGCGCCGGTGGGCGGCCAAGCGTAAGCGGCGGAGGGGGACGTCGGCAAGCGGGCGTGCGAGGATGTCGGCGAGGGGCATTGGAGCGGGGCGGGGCGAGCAGCGATAGCGCGGGGCGGTGCGGGGGGCGAGGTCAGGGGGAGTGGGGTTGGGTGGCGGCATCCGCTGGTTGTGGGGGCTCCGACTCGAGGGGTGGAGCGACGGCGGGGTGGTCGTGGGTGACGGTGCGCGGGTCGGGGAGGGGGGCGAGGCCGAGGGTGGCGCGGAAGCGGTTTTGGGTTTCGAGCTCGTGGGGGAAGGCTTCTGGCTCAAATTGTTTGAGACGGCCGTTGACGCAGCCGACGCAGAGCGGGATCGGATGGGGCCAATTCTTCTGAGGACCACAGTAGAGGATGACGGTCCAGGCCTCGGGCGGTGCGGTTCGGAAGTCCAGGCCGTGGTATGTGAAGACGAAGTCGCCGAGACGGTGGGCGATCACATTCTTGGGCATGGCGGCGGCCAAGGCTGCCTTATGCTGGTCCATCTGGGTTTGGGGGAGAGCAGCGAAATCTCTAAGTGTTATGGTGCCTATGAAGATCGTATCGAGTGTGGCGTCGGCAGCGGGAAGAACGAATCCGCAGTTGTCCGGATCCGTGTCGGTGTAGAGGCCAAACATTTCAATGGAATGTGCAGGGCCTTGGCCGTCATGGTCGTAGGCGTAGTTGTTCAGTGCAACGGCCAATCCCCTGGTTGCCGACATCTGCCTGACTCTGTCACGTGCTGCGTCAGTACGCGGGGCATGGTCAGAAAGAATGATGAGGGCAACGATGACGAAGAGGGCAAGGATCACACAACTTGAAAGGATACGAGTCAGGAACCTTCGCATGGCGAGAACCCTTCTGTGAGCGAGAGGGTTCAGTGGAGTATGGGATGAAGGTGGGTGGAGAGCAAGAGGGGAGAAGGGGGAGAGATGGAAAGAGCCCCGGGGCTTGCGCACCGGCTTGAAGAGGCGGGGGTGGGGGGATTGGGATCCGGGCCTAAAGGGCCCGGCTTGGCGGCCCACTGCGGCGGGGGTCAGGCAGGAACGGGCCTGCTTGAATAAAGGGCGTCGGCGCGGTACGGTCGGTTATGCCCTCCAAATCAGACAGCTCACGCGGCTCCCACGCGGATACCCCTAAAGCCAGCACTGCCCCCACCGCCGACTCGGCCGAAACGCGGCCAAGAGGCGGGAATCCGAGCATCCAGGAACTGCTGGCCGAGGCGGGACATAAAACGCAGAACTCCGAGTTCTTCAGCCCCGTGCCGCCCGGGTACCAACGCGGACGGCATCGGTACGTGGCGGTGGTCGGGACGGTGATGAGCGGTTTAGGCAAGGGCATCTTCTCGAGCTCGCTGGCGAAACTGCTCAAGGACAAGGGTCTGCGTGTCGCGCCGATCAAGATGGAGGGTTACCTCAACGTCGACTCGGGGACGCTCAATCCCTACCGGCACGGCGAGGTCTTCGTCCTGGACGACGGGATGGAGACGGACATGGACCTGGGGACCTATGAGCGGATGCTGGACCAGAACCTGACGCGCGAGAGCTTCACGACGTCGGGGCAGATCTACACGCGGGTGCTGGACAAGGAGCGGCATGGGGGGTACCTGGGGCGCGACGTGCAGATGATCCCGCACGTGACGGGGGAGGTGAAGTACCTGCTGCGCAACCTGGCGATGAAGCAGAACGCGGACGTGGTGTTCGTGGAGGTGGGGGGGACGGCGGGGGACTTTGAGAACGGGTTTTACCTGGAGGCGTTGCGTCAGCTGGCGTTCGAGGAGGGGGAGAACAGCGTGTGCTTCGTGGCGTTGACGTACATCATCGAGCCGCAGGCGTTGGGGGAGCAGAAGTCCAAGGCGGCGCAGATCGGCCTGAAGAAGCTGATGGAGGTGGGGATCCAGCCGCAGATCGTGGCCTGCCGGGCGCAGAAGCCGGTGGCGGAATCGGCGATGCAGAAGATCGCGATGTTCAGCAACGTGCCGATCCGGCGGGTGTTCTCGATGCACGACCGGGACTCGATCTACACGATCCCCGAGTCGATGCGTCAGGCGGGGCTGGACCGGGAGGTGCTGTCGCTGCTGGAGATTCACGACCGGGTGGACCAGTCGCACGAGGACGTGGCGCGTGAGACGTGGCGGGTGTTCGTGAACAAGCTGACGGGCAAGCGGCGGTTCAAGGCTCGGATCGGGATCACGGGCAAGTACGCGGCGCTGCGGGACGCTTACGCGTCGATCGACAAGGCGCTCGAGCACTGCGGGGCGCACCTGTCGTGCGAGATCGAGACGAAGTGGATCGACACGACGGAGATCGAGCCGGGTCAGGCGGCGTCGGCGGTGTCGGGGCTGGACGCGGTGATCGTTCCCGGCGGGTTCGGGTTCCGGGGGACGGAGTCGAAGATCGCGTGCGTGCGGTACTGTCGGGAGAACGCGCTGCCTTACCTGGGGATCTGCCTGGGATTCCAGATGGCGGTGATCGAGTTCGCGCGGAACGTGTGCGGTCTGCGCGAGGCGGCGTCGACGGAGTTCGTGCCGGACAGCGTGCACCCGGTGATCGACATTTTGCCGGAGCAGAAGAAGATCGAGGGGCTCGGCGGGAACATGCGTCTTGGGGGCAAGGACGTGCTGGTGTCGCCGCGGACGCTGGCGGCGTTTATTTACGATCAGGTGGGGACCGAGGGCAGCCACGTGACGCGGGCCAGGGGCGGGACGATCCGCGAGCGGTTCCGACATCGTTACGAGGTGGACCCGCGGTACATCGAGACACTTGAGCAGCACGGATTGGTCTTCTCGGGGCGGCATCCGGAGCATCCGATCATGCAGGTCCTGGAGCTGCCGCTGAGGGACCATCCGTATTTCATGGGGGCGCAGTTCCATCCGGAGTTGACGAGCCGGCCGCTGCACCCGCAGCCGATGTTCATGGGGCTGGTGGCGGCGGCGATCCGGCACGCGCACCCGGACATCCCGGCCGAGCAGATCAGCACGCGTTGGCTGCCGGGGCCGGGGGACGTGGCGGAGCGGACGCCGTCGGCGGGCAAGGCGGAGGCGAAACTTCCGGGGGCGGGGGTGACGGCGGGGGCGTGAGTCGAGGCTTCGGGTGAGGTTGCCCGACACATTTCTTGGTTGAGGAGATCAGGCGTGAGGCATCGAAGGTCGGTGTGGGTGCTGGCCGGGGCGATGGCGTGGGCGGGGATCGGCGCGGGGCAGACGACCGAGCCGGCGGCGTCGACGATGACGGCGTCGATGCAGGCCGAGGCGGCGCGGGGGAACGCGGCGCTGGTGTACTGGAGGGTGTGGGCGCAGCTCGAGGCGTCGAAGAAGGTGGACTGGGAGCGGGCGCAGTCGTGGGCGTCGGGGCCGGTGACGGACGCGACGTGGTCGATGCTGCGCGAGGTCGGGCCGGTGCTGGACCTGGCGAAGCGCGGGCTGGATGAGCCGGTGTGCGTGTGGGGTGAGGATGCCGCGTCGGCCGGGCCGGCGGCGCCGCTGCCGCAGGTGCAGGTCTGCCGGCGATTGGGAGGATTGTTCGCGCTGCTGATGCGGCATGCGTTGGAGGTTCGCCAGGACCCGATCGGGGCGGCGGACGACGCGGCGGCGGCGTTGGGCGTGGCGCGGGCGGGGGCGGCTGATGCGATGCTGCTGGGGCAGGCGGGGGCGGCGGTGATGACGCGCGGGGTGGTGGACGTGCTGGGGCGGAACATGGGGCGGTTCGACGCGGCGGCGGCGCGTCGGCTGGCGGATCAGCTCGGTGGGCTCGCGCCCGGGACCTCGCCGAGCGAGGCGATGCGGATGGAGAAGCGGGCGCTGGCGGACTGGTCGGTCAAGCAGATCCAGGAGCTGGATCGGTCGCGGCTGGCGGCGGCGTGGGAGCGGTACGCGGGCGAGGAGCGTGCCCGGCTGGTGGTGCATGCGGTGGTGGCGAAGGACGATCAGAAGGCTGCGGCGATGTTCGATGAACTCGGGGGGCTGATGGAGGGGTATGCGCAGGCGCTCGAGAGGCCGGCGTGGGAGGCGATCGCGGCGTTGGACATGCTCGAGGACGAGATGGGAGATCTGGCGAAAGAGAACCCGGCCGTGGAACTGGTGGGGCCGCGTCTGGCGGCGATGGCGCGGGCGGTGATCCGCGAGCAGGTTCGGCTGAGCATCCTGCGCGGGGTGGCGGAGCAGCGGGCGGGGATCGGCGCGGCCGGTGGGCTGGCGGACCCCGGGGCGGCGGAGGGGGAATTGGAGAAAGTGGTTGCCGGCGAGGGGGTGGTGGAGTATCGGTCGAGGCTGGTGATCGAGGGGCAGGCGGTGGGGGTGCGGATTGGCGGGTGAGAGGTGTAAGAAGAGGGGAATGCACCCAGGCATAGCAATGCCTGGGCTTGGGTTGCGGGGACATTGAGCAGGGGGAAGGACGACGAGGTCATGTCGCAGGAGATGCGGGCGGACATTTTGATTGTGGGCGGGGGCGTGGGGGGTTGCGCGGCGGCGATGGCGGCGACGTCGATGGGCAGGAGCGTGGTGCTCAGCGAGCCGACGGACTGGCTTGGTGGGCAGCTGACGTCGCAGGCGGTGCCGCCGGATGAGCACCCGTGGATCGAGCAGTTCGGGTGCACGGCGCAGTACCGGCGGTATCGGGAGTTGGTCAGGGCGTATTACCGGGAGCACTACCCGCTGACGGCTGAGGCGATGGCGGACAAGCGACTGAACCCCGGGAGGGGGCATGTGTCGCGGTTGTGTCATGAGCCGCGCGTGGGGGTGGCGGTGATCGAGGGGATGCTGGCGTGGGCGCGGTCGCGGGGGCTGCTGAAGGTGCTGCTGGAGCATGAGCCGGTGTCGGCGTCGGTGGCGGGGGATCGGGTCGAGGCGGTGACGCTGCGGGACCTGCGGACGGGCAGGCTGGTGACGGTGCGGGCGGATTATGTGCTGGACGCGACGGAGCTGGGGGATTTGCTGCCGCTGGCGGGGGTGGAGTATGTCAACGGGGCTGAGACGCGGGCCGAGACGGGCGAATTGCATGCGGTGAGCGAGGGGGATGGGCGCGTGGCGGGGCCAAGTAACGTGCAGAGCCTGACGTGGTGCATGGCGCTGGGGTTTGACCCTCGGAGGGACGAGGAGATCGGGGACGAGTATCTGATCGCCAAGCCGGCGCAGTATGAGCGTTGGCGGGACACGACGCCGCGGTTGACGCCGGCGTGGTGCGGGCCGCTGTTGGGGTGGGACGCGTGCATGCCGTGGGATTTGAATCGGTTGCGGCGGTACGTGCTGCGGCCGGAGGAGGCGGAGGGCGGTAAGGCTTGTCTGTGGTTGTACCGGCGGATCCTGTGCGCGGATGTCTTGCGGGAGCCGAAGAAACCCCATGAAGTGACGATCGCCAACTGGCCGCAGAACGACTATTGGGATGGGAACATCATCGACGTGTCCAAGGCGGAGGCTGGGCGATGTTTGGAGGAGGCGCGGCAGCTTTCCTTGAGTTTGCTTTATTGGATTCAGACCGAGGCGCCACGGGCGAAGGGGGGGTATGGGTATCGGGGGCTGCACCTTCGGCCGGATGTCGCGGGGACGGCGGACGGGCTGGCCAAGGCGGCGTACATTCGGGAGTCTCGGCGGATCAAGGCGATGTTCACGGTGACGGAGGCGCACGTGGGGGCGGAGATGCGGGGGGGGGTGGTGGACCCGCCCCACGTCAAGATGCCCGAGGGGGCAGGCGCTGAGTCGTTCTTCGACACGGTGGGGGTGGGGTATTACCGGATCGACCTGCACCCGTCGACGGGCGGGGACAACTACATCGACATCTCAAGCCTGCCGTACGAGATCCCGCTGGGGGCGTTGATCCCGCAGCGGGTGCAGAACGTGCTGGCGGCATGCAAGAATATCGGGGCGACGCACGTCAGCAACGGGTGCTACCGGCTGCACCCGACGGAGTGGAACATCGGGGAGTCGGCGGGGCACCTGGCGGCTTACTGTTTGGAGAGGAAGATCCCGCCGCGTGCGGTGCGGGAGCGGGGGGAGGAGTTGCGGGCGTTCCAGGAGCGGCTGGCGTGGAGGGGCGTGGAGCTGAGGTGGCCGGTGGTGGGGACGGTGTAATCCGCTCGTTGTCTACACGTGTGGATTAGGCTCTGCCGCCATAGGCGATTAGCCCCATATCAGCGGATATTTGCGGGTACGCCGTCGATGGGCTCGCAGGGCGAGATGTTTCATTAAGATTAGTAATTTATTTTTTCATTTCTAGGTATCAGGCGCAAACCTCCTAATTTGCCAATTCTTACGGTTCGATAACTAAGGTTGGAAACAGTGTGCTTGGCACACATGGGGGACACATGAGCGATCAGCTCAAAAGGCCGGACGCCGATTCGCAGGGCGGGCTGAGCACGGGCAGCACGCGCCGTTGGGCCATCGAGGCGGAGGGTTTTCTCGCCTCGGACTGCGTGGAGCCGGGGCTGGAGGATCCGCTGGCGGAGCTTCGGGTCGAGAGCAGTGATCTGGTTGAATCGGAGCTCGCACAGTTGGCGGAGATCACGCGTCTGCTGCGGGTCAGCGGTCAGGAAGCGCGTGAGCTGGCGAGTCTGCGGCAGGACGGGAAGTTCGAGTTCGAGGTGTCGTCGGACCGGATGGAGATGAACCTGCAGGTGACATCACCGGTGGCGGGCGGGCGGGCGGTGGAGCTTGGGGAGTTGCTGGAACATCTGCGCGGCCAGGGGATCACCCAGGGGGTGGACCTGGCGGTGATTCGGCGCGCGGTGGAGGCGGCGCAGCGGGGGGAGGCGCTGTCGGCGGTGGTGGCGGTGCGCGGCCGGCCGGCGGAGGCGGGGTCGCTGCCGGACATCGAGGTGTACTACCGCCGGGGGATGAACCAGCCGCAGCGAACGGTCAAGCTGACGGACCCGGCGCTCGAGGGCGACGAGGTGATGCTCTGCGCGTCTGGGGACAAGATCATGCGGGCGCTGCCGCCGACGGCGGGACGGCAGGGGTACGACGCGACGGGGCAGGTGCTGCCGCCGCCGGCGATTCCGCCGCGGGCGATCGAGGTCGGGTCGAACGTCAGGCGGGAGGGGCACGACTATTTCTCGACGCGCAGCGGGCAGATCATTCTCCAGCACGGCCGGCTGGAGGTGCGGCGGGTGATGATCGTGCACGAGGATGTGACGCGGATGTCCGGGCCGATCGACTTCGACGGTGAGGTGCAGATCCACGCGGGGGTGCGGGGCGGGTCGGTGATCAAGGCGACGGGCTCGATCCTGATCGACGGGCCGGTGGAGGACGCGGTGATCGAGTCGACGGGCGGTGACGTGCGGCTGCGTCACGGGGTGGCGGGGCGGTATCGCGGGACGATCCGCGCGGCGCAGGACGTGATCTCGCGGTTCGCCGAGGGGGTGAGCATCTACGCCGGCCGGCACATCGTGATCGAGGCCGGGAGCCTGCACAGCCACCTGACGGCGGGGAGCATGATCCGGATGATCGGCGGGCGGGGGCAGATGATCGGGGGGATCGCGATGGCGGGGGATCGGGTGGAGGTCAAGCAGCTCGGGTCGGACGGGAACGTCGTGACGGACGTGACGGTGGGTCTGCACCAGGACGTGATGCTCAGGCTGGCGGAGGTTGACGACCGGATCCTTGAGATGAAGCGCCGCCACGAGAAGGCCAAGGAGATGGCGGACAACCTGCAGCGGATGGTGGGGGACCCGACGAAGCTGGCGGCGGAGGAGCTGAAGATCTACACGCGGCTGCGGCAGGTCGAGCTGCTGGTCGGGCTGCGACTGCGGCGGACGGAGGGGGAGCGGCTGCGGGTGATGGACGAGGCGGCCAAGGCGCACAAGGGCTCGGTGGACGTGCACGGGCGGGCGCTGCCGGGGGTGCGCGTGCGGATCGGTTCGTCGAGCGTGGAGAACCACGAGATCAGGCAGCGCTGCCGGATCGAATACAACGCGCAGTGCGAGAGGATCGTGTTCCGGCCGCTCAAGTGACCGGGGCGGCGTGGGAGATCACAACGGGGCGGCGGGATGATCAGCCCGAGGGCTGGTTGGGCTTGTTCTGTTCGCCGGCGAGGCTGGAGCGCATGGCGGTGTCGGCCTGGACGTTTCGGAGGCGGTAGTAGTCCATGATGCCCATGTTGCCGCCGCGGAAGGCCTCGGCCATGGCCTTGGGGATCTCGGCCTCGGCCAGGACGACCAGGGCCTGATTCTTCTGGATCTCGGCACGGAATTCCTGTTCCTGGGCGACGGCCATGGCGCGACGTTTCTCGGCCTCGGCCTGGAAGCGACGTTTGTCGGCCTCGGCCTGGTCGGCCTGGAGCTTGGCGCCGATGTTTTCGCCGACGTCGATGTCGGCGATGTCGATCGAGAGGATGGTGAAGGCGGTGCCGGCGTCGAGGCCCTTGTCCAGGACGGTCTTGGAGATGCGGTCGGGGTTCTCCAGGACGGCCTTGTGGCTGACGGCCGAGCCGATGGTGGTGACGATGCCCTCGCCGACGCGGGCGATGATGGTCTCCTCGGTGGCGCCGCCGATCAGGCGTGCGATGTTGGCGCGGACGGTGACGCGTGCCTTGGCCTTGAGCTGGATGCCGTCCTGGGCGACGGCGTCGATGGTCTGTCGGCCGCTGTTGGGCGCGGGGCAGTCGATGACCTTGGGGTTCACGGAGGTCTGGACGGCCTCGAAGATGTCGCGTCCCGCCAGGTCGATGGCGCAGGCGGTGTCCCAGGGCAGAGCGATCTTGGCGCGGTGGGCGGCGATCATGGAGTTGACGACGTTGCGGACGTGTCCGCCGGCGAGGTAGTGGGTCTCGAGCTGGGCGGTGGTGACCTCGAGGCCGGCCTTGACGGACTGGATGCGGGCGAGGGTGATGGCGCGGGGATCGACCTTGCGGAAGCGCATGCCGATCAGCTCGCCGATGCCGACGGGGGCGTCGCTGAGCCAGGCTTGGAACCAGAGGGAGAGGTAGTTGCCGATGAGCATGATCAGGAAGAGCAGGAAGACGGCGACGACGGCCAGGACGATCCAGAGGATGGTCTGGGAGGGCGTGGCGGCGAGCGAGGGGAGCAGGAGATTGGACACGGCGGGGCCTCCGTGAGGGATGGGATGGGACTCTATCATGACCGGTGCGGGGCGATAGGACAAGGCGGCGGGGAGGGGGAGGGGCAAGTTTTTTGACCAAGGCCCCGCGTTCGATGAACGTGGGCTTCGGGGGAGGGATATAATCCGGCTTTTGCCGTGCGAACACCCGAGGGAACGCGTGCATGCGAGTGATGGTCACCGGTCAGGTGGGGATGGAGAAGAAGGCGTTCCTGCGGGAGGTCGTCCAGATCGGCCGGGAGGCGGGGGACGCCATCGCGCTCTACAACGTCGGCGACCGGATGTATGAGGAGGCGCCGGACGTGGCCCCCGGGAGGATTCTGGACCTGCCGCTGAGCCGGCTGCACACGCTGCGGCGGTCGGCGTTCAAGGACATCATCAATCAGTCACGGGACCAGCAGCACGTCCTGATCAACACGCACGCGACGTTCCGGTGGCGGCACGGGCTGTTCTCGGCGTTTGACTTCGACCAGACGCGCGAGCTGGGGGTGCAGGCGCTGGTGTGCCTGGTGGACAACATCGAGGTGGTGCACCGGCGCTTGCTGGCGGAGCACCAGGTCGACGCGACGCTCAAGGACCTGATGGCGTGGCGGGAAGAGGAGATCATGGCCACGGAGCTCTTGGCGCAGGCGCTGGGGTGCCCCCGGAAGTTTTACGTCACGGCGCGGGGGAGGTTGCGGACGACGGCGCCGATGGTGCACCGGCTGGTGTGCCGGCCGGAGATGAGGAAGGTCTATCCGTCGTTCCCGATGACGCACGTGGCTCAGATGCCGGAGGTGTTGGCGGAGATCGACGCGTTCCGGGATGAATTGGCCAAGCATTTCATCACGTTCGACCCGGGGGACGTGGACGAGAAGCTGCTGCTCGAGGCGGCGCTGGCGGCGGCGCGGGAGGGCAAGGACTTCATCCCCGGGCGGGGGCTGACGGCGGACGGCCGGGAAGAGACGTTCAACGTGCCGGTGAAGCAGGTGCTGGACATCGCGGGGGACATCGACGGGCAGATCTACGCGCGGGATTTTAAGTTGGTCGATCAGTCGGACATGATCGTGAGCTTCATCCCGGAGCTGCCGGGGGGGCTGCCGGGGCTGTCGTCGGGGGTTGAGCGCGAGCTGCACCACGCGCACGAGCATGGCAAGGAGGTGTACGTGGTGTGGAAGGCCAAGCGCTCTCCGAGCCCGTTCGTGACCGAGACGGCGACGGCGGTGTTCCGGTCGGTGGAGGAGGCGATGGGACAGTTCCGGAAGAAGAAGCTGATTTAGGCGCGGCGGTTGGATGGCTCGCGGGGGGACACGTATCTGGGTAGAGGCACACAGCGTCCCGCGAGGGCGCGGGGACGCGGTGTGGCACCCGATTCGGCACGCAGGATGCGTGCCCTACGGGGTCACTTGCGGCGTTTGGCGGTTTTCGCGGTTTTTTTCACGACTTTCCTGGTGCTCTTCTTGTCGGGCTTCTTCGCCGGTTTGTCACTTCCGGGGGCGGGGGCGGCGGCGATCATGGGGAGCATGGCGGGCCAGGCCTGTTCGGCATAGAAGCGGTGCCCGCCGTTGCCGACGACGAGCTGGCACTTGTCGGCGGCGCCGGCGGCCTTGTAGATCTTTTTGAGCTGGGCGTAGGCCTTGTGGACGCCGGGCAGGGGGAAGATGTCGTCGTCCTTGCCGGCGACGATGACGACCGGTCGCGGGGCGAAGAGGCCCATGACGTCGGCCATCTCGGCGACGGGCAGGAGGCCGGGGACGTAATTATCCACGCAGTGCTCGATGGACATGATCGAGTCGGCGAAGGTGCAGAAGTAGCAGGAGGGGATGGTGAAGCGGATGCGTGGGAGCAGGGCGGCGCTAAAGAGCGAGACGGTGCCGCCGCCGGAGTTGCCCATGACGCCAAGCCTGGCCAGGTCCATGTCCTTGCGTGCGGCGAGGTAGTCGATGGCGCGGTCGACGTCGAAGACACGCTCGCCGATCATGGTTCGTCCGAGCATCAGGGCGTGCATGGTGCCCTGTCCGCACCAGGAGCGGTTCTCGGCCCCGGGGAGGAGTTTTTCCATGCGTTGGCCGAAGCAGCGTTGCTCTAGACAAAGGGCGGCGTGGCCGTTCTTCATGACGTCCAGGGCGAAGTCGCGGTCGCCGGCGTCGATGGCCTCGTAGGGCATGCCCAGGACTTCGCGGTGGGGTTCGATGGAGAGGGAGAAGAAGAATCCGGGGGCGTGTCCCTGGAGGCAGATCCAGGGGGTGTAGGGCGCGACGACGCCGCGGGGGAGGCAGAGGTAGGCGGGCATCTCGGCGCCGGGCTCGGTGGTGATCAGGAGCTTTTCAATGGTGCCCAGGGGGTGCTGACGCTTCCAGAGGGACTGGACCTTGGGGGGCGTCTTGATGCGGGGCATGTTGTCCAGGCCGAGCTTCTGGCGGACGACGGGGCGTAGTCGATTCTGCCAGGTCTTGACCGAGCCACTGGTGTAGGCGAGTTTGGGCTTGTTGGCCTTGACAAGCTTCTGGTGGACGAAGGAGGGTGAGCAGGCGGGGGTGGGTTTCCAGACGGGCGGGTCGATGTCCTTGAGGCCCTGGCCGATCCGGCCGGCGACTTCCTGGACGTTGTAGCGGTGGATGGCGGGGCTGATCCAGTTGAGCTTCTGGAGGGAGTTCATCCAGGCCAGGGTCTGGTCGGCGTCCATGATGTCGGGGATGAAGCCGAAGGTGAGGTAGAGGTGCAGGGCGGCGAGGCGATGGGCGTGGGTCCAGAGGTAGCCCTTCTCGTGGCCGAGCTCGACGAGGCGTTGGCAGGAGGCTGAGAGCAGGGGTTTGGACAGGCCGTGGCCGTGGACGCTGGGGTGGATGGCGACCCAGTGGACGCGTCCGACGCGCTGGCCGTAGTAGTCGTCCTCGTACCAGGCGGTGCTGGTGCCGACGACCAGGCCGGCGGCGTCGAGGAGCATGCAGATGCGCTGGTGGTGCAGGGCGGGGTCGGTGGTGAACTCGTGGTCGAAGAGGTCGGTGGTGATCTCGTCGCTGCCCTCGGCGGCCCGCCAGAGCGCGACCCATTTTTCACGGTCGCCTGGCTCGAACCAGCGGATGCTGTAGCCCTCGGGCAGGGGGTGGCGGGGGCAGGCGCGGAGGTTGTCGCAGAACATGCGGATGGGGAGTTTGGAGACGTCAACGCCCATGGCGGGGACTCCTTGCAGATAGGGGACGGCGTTCCATCGTGCGCGCAGAAGGGGCGGGAGGCAAGTTGGGGAGGGGCAGAGGCGTGTTTCGGTGGGTAAAAGACGGCCCCGCCGGGGACGGCGGGGCTCGCGAGGGGTCGGTTTGTGTGGAACGAAAGAGGCTACTGGCGGTATTCGTCGTCGATCTCGTCGGGGACGCCTTCATCCTCGCCCCCGCCCCCGGGAGTGTCATCCTCATCTCCGGAGGATTCGGTGGCGGTGGAGGCGGCGGCGGCCTCGGCGTCGGCGCGGGCCTGCTGCTTCATGGCGTCCCACTCCTCGGGGCTGATGACGACCTCGCGGGCCTGGGAGCCCTTGTAGGAGCCGAGGATCTGGTACTCGGCCATCTGCTCGATCAGGCGCGAGGCGCGGGAGTAGCCGACGGCGAGGCGTCGTTGCAGGAGCGAGACGGAGCCGCGGCGGGTCTCCATGACGATGTCCACGGCCTGCTCGAAGAGGGGGTCCTTCTCGGAGGGCGTGCCGTCGCCGTCCTCGTCGCCGCCCGAGCCGCGGAGCTGGACGAGCTGGGGCTCGAAGTTCTGCTCGGCGATGTTCTTGAGGAACTTGACGACCTTGCGGATCTCGGAGTCCTCGACGAGGGTTCCCTGGGCGCGGGAGAGCTTGCTGGTGCGGGGGCTGAGGAAGAGCATGTCGCCCTGGCCGAGCAGGAGCTCGGCGCCCTTCTGGTCGAGCACGATGCGGGAGTCAAGGCCGGAGGCGACCTTGAAGGAGACGCGGCAGGGCATGTTGCCCTTGATCAGGCCGGTGACGACGTTGGCCTGGGGGCGCTGGGTGGCGAGGATCAGGTGCAGGCCGACGGCGCGGGCCTTCTGGGCGAGGCGGACGATGAAGCCCTCGACGTCCTTGTGGGTCATGATCAGGTCGGCCAGCTCGTCGATGATGAAGACGAGGTAGGGGAGCTTCTTGGGGATGCGTGCTTCCTCGGCCTCGGAGGCGGGGTTGAAGCGCTCGCGGAGTTCTTCGGGGGTCAGGGCGTTGTAACCGGCGACGTCGCGGACGCCGGCCTCGGCCAGGAGCTCGTAGCGTTCGTCCATCTTGGTGGTGGCCCACTCGAGAATGGCGGCGGCCTTGCTCATCTCGGTGACGACGGGGCACATGAGGTGGGGGACGTCCTTGAACATGCTCATCTCGACCATCTTGGGGTCGACGAGCACGAGCTTGAGCTCGTCGGGGCGCTTGGTGAAGAGGAAGGACATGATGATCGAGTTCATGCACACGCTCTTGCCCGAGCCGGTGGTGCCGGCGATGAGCATGTGGGGCATGGTGGTCAGGTCATAGATCAGCGGCTGGCCGGAGGCGTCCTTGCCGAGGAACATGGGGAGCTTCATCTTCTGGACGCTGTCGGGCTGGGCGGTCATGAGCTCCTTGAGGCGCACTTTTTCCTTCTTGAGGTTGGGCACTTCGATGCCGACGGTGTCCTTGCCGGCGGTGTTGGAGACGATGCGGACGTTCTGGGCCTTGAGGGCGCGGGCGAGGTCGCTGGCGATGCGGGCGATGGCGTTGACCTTGGTGCCGGGGGCGAGGCGGACTTCGAAGAGGGTGATGACCGGGCCGGAGTCGATGCCGACGACTTCGCCCTCGATGCGGTATTGACGCAGAGCGGATTCGAGCTGGACGGCCTGTTCGCGGACGAGGGCCTCCATCTCGGCGCTGAAGCTGTGCTCGGGGTCCTCGAGCTGGTCGAGGCCGGGGAACTGGTAGCCGGAGAGGTCGATCTCACGGGCGGCGGCGAAGGCGCCGTCGTCCTTCTTGGCGGCGGCGGCGAAGTTGATGGGGAGCTGCTTGATCTTGGCGCGGAGGGATTCGGGGTCGAAGGAACGCTCGGCGACGAAGGCGCCGGGGGCGTCGGCGGCGTCATCGTCTTCCTCGTCGATGTCCTCGGGGGCGTCCGCGTCGTCGGCTTGTTCTTCCTCTTCGGGGTCGGCGACGGCGACGGCTTTGTCTTCGGGGATGAAGGACTCGGTGGCGCCGATGCCGCCGGCGTCCTCGTCGATGTGGTCGAGGTCGTCGCGGCGTTTGCCCTTGCGGGCGCTCTTGGACTTGGAGGAAGAGTCGCCCCATCCGCCGGCGCTGCCGACGGTGATGCCGGCCAGGGCGGGACGGAGGCTCGGGAGTTTGATGCGGGTCAGGGAGGCGACGGCGCGCAGGGCGAAGGCGCCGACGGCGACGACGATCTGGTCGATGGCGAGCATCATGCCGACGAGGAAGCCGACGAGGAGGATGGCGACGGTGCCCATGACGGCGAAGCGGGGGAGCAGTTCGGTGTTGATGGCGAAGGCGACGAGTCCGCCGGCCATGGGGTCGACGCGCTGTGAGCCGTAGAGGTCGGAGACGGCGCTGGCGGCGACGACCATGAGGACGGCGCCGATGACGCGCAGGACCGGCTGGGTGACGGGGCGGCGGGCGGCGGTGGTGGCCAGGGCGAGCAGGCCCAGGGTCATGCCGACCCAGACGCCCGGGCCGAGCATGCGCAGGGCGCGGTAGCTGACGACGGCGCCGAAGCGGCCGACCCAGTTCTGGACGACCTCGCGGCCGGTGGCGGGATCGGGGGCCATGACGGCGGCGTGGCTGGGGGGGTCGGCGGGGTTGTAGGACCAGAGGGCGGCGAAGAGGATGAACCAGGCGCCGGCGAGGAGGACCCAGACCATGGCGGGCCAGATCTTGCGGCCGTCGAGGGGGGTGTGCTTGGCGGACTTGCTGGACTTGGACTTACGCGTTTTGCTCATGCCTGGTCGCTCTGTCCGTGACGGAGGTCGGATGAAAAATCAGGGCATAACGATCGCGCCTGATTCCCAGAAGATCGGCCGGGGGGAGGGTGGGGGAGCAAAGTTAGGCGTGAGCGACGTTCATCGGCCCTGGCGGGGCTGATATCAGGCCCCGGTGTGTCCGAAGCCGCCGGCGCCGCGGGCGGTGGCGGGGAGCTCGGCAACCTCGACCCAGGTGACTCGGGGGACGGGCTTGATCACGAGCTGGGCGATGCGCATGCCGCGGGTGATGGTCAGCGGCTCGCGGCCGTGGTTGATCAGGAGGATCTGGACGTGGCCGCGGTAGTCGGCGTCGATGGTGCCGGGGGAGTTCAGGGCGGTGACGCCGTGCTTTGCGGCCAAGCCGGAGCGCGGGCGGACCTGGGCCTCGTAGCCCTCGGGGACGGCCATGGCGAAGCCTGTGGGGACCATGGCGTGGCGGCCGGGCTCGAGGACGAGCGGGGCATCGACGGGGACGGCGGCGTGGACGTCCATGCCGGCGGCGTGCTGGCTCTGGTAGGCGGGTAATGAAATGTCGTCGTGGCCGGGCAGGCGGGTGATCGCCACCTGGAGGGTTTCGGGCATGGTCGTGGTCATGGGGTCTCTCCTTCCGTGACGGCTTGATCCTAACCGCTGGCCGGTCACCATTCTTCGCGGAGCAGTTTATCGATCGCGTGGGCGACGCCGTGCTGGTCGCAGGTGAGGGTGACGTGTCGGGCGGCCTGTTTGACGGGGTCGATGGCGTTGGCCATGGCGATGCCGCAGCCGGCGCCGCGGAGCATGGCCAGGTCGTTGACCTCGTCGCCGATGACGGCGACCTGCTCGGGCGCGACGCCGCGCTGGCGGGCGAGCCACTCGATGCCGCGCCACTTGTCGACGCCCTGGGCGAAGACTTCCAGGACGTGGACGCTGACGCCGGGGCGGGCCTCTTGCACGGCCTCAAAGCTCTGGAGGAAGACGCGTTCGCCGAGCGCGTCTCGGAGCACGGGCTTGACGGCGGCCATGCGCTCGCCGGTCGAGACGATGCCGACGCGCAGGGTGTGGTGGAGGTCGTCGAGGGTGACGTCCTGGGCGAAGCGGACGCGTGATTCGGTGCGTTCGAACCACCACTGGGTCTGGGGGCTGAGGGAGCCGCGGCCGGTGACGAGGTAGTCGTGGCCGGTGAGGGAGGCGTCCTGGTAGACCAGGACGGCCTCGGGGAGGTCGAAGAGGGTCTGGACGGCTTCGAGGGCGAGGTGGGGCTCGATGACGGCCAGGTCGAGCGAGGCGCCGTCGGTGACGAGGCAGACGGCGGCGCCGCCGACGAAGACGCCGACCTCGAGGGCGGGGAT
>JADZCW010000045.1 GCA_020851395.1 Phycisphaeraceae bacterium | reverse complement strand
TCGCCGACCGATACCCCAGGATCCCCTGGATCGTGCAGTCCGCCGCCGTGTAGATATCAAACGGCGCCGGCTCACCCGTCAGGATCTGCCGCGCGAAGTAGTACAGCACCCAGAAGTCCCCGCCCCCATGCCCCGTGCTCCGCGCCAGCTCCGCCAGCTCCGCGTTCGGCCAGTCCGGCTTGACCGTCAGCTTCGGCGTCTCACCGCCCCCGCCCAGTCGGAGCTTGAGGTACTCCCACTGCATCTCCGACGAACCCTTCGTCCCCCACAGCCGCTGCACGTTCGTGTCGTCCGTCATCGCCCCCATGATGTTCCGCACCAGCGACCCGTTGGACATCTTGACCAGCGTCGGGCAGGGCACCCCCCAGTTCGTCCCCCGCCCGCTGACGATGTACCCCGGCAGCTTCTGCTCCGCCGCCAGCGACGTCACCCGCACCGGCCTCAGACCCGTGATGATCATCACCGGCCCCAGCGAGTGCGTGTTGTAGTAGTGCGCGTTGATCCAGCTCCGCCAGTTGTGCACCGTCCACCCCGGCTCGATCGGCACCCCGTCGATGTACGTGTACTGCAGCGACCGGATCTCGTGGATGTATGAGTACTCCGCGTACATCAGCTCCCCGAACAGCCCCTGCCTCCACTTCGCCGCCAGCCACATGTTCGGCGCGCTGAACGGATAGTTCTCCGCCAGGTTGTAAATCTTCCCGCTCTTCTCCACCGCCTCGACCAGCCGAACCCCCTCCGCCATCGTGTGGAAGCTCGTCACCTCGCTCAGCACGTGCTTGCCCGCCTGCAGCGCCCGGATCGCGTCGTCCGCGTGCGCCGGGCAGAACGTCGCCAGCAGCACCGCGTCGAAATCATGCGCCAGGAACGCCCTGTCGTCCTCCGTCACAAACGCCCCGGGCTTGGCCTTGAGAAAACCCTCCCGCATGTGCGCGTTGTAGTCGCACCCCGCCACCACGTCGAAGCCCATCGCCTCGCACGATTTGTAGAAGTTCATCCCCCGGCCCAATCCCCAGATCCCCAGCCGGATGCGCTTGTCGGTCTTGAACGCCGGATTCTTGTACGCCATGACATTGGTCCTGACCGAGCGAACGGAATCGCTTTTTTCACCACGGAGAACACGGAGTTCACGGAGAAGACACGGAGTCAAAACAACTCACTCAACTGTCTTGCTCTGCCTTTCCTCCTCCGTGTCCTCCGTGCTCTCCGTGGTAGATCGTCTTGATTACTTCAGCCCCTGCTTCGCCAGCGCCGCCGCCGGCGTCAGCCCATCCCGCACCACCCCCACCAGCGCCGCCTGGAACTTCGTCGACTCCGGCCAGCTGAACGCATTGCGCCCGAAGACGACGCCCTGCGCCCCCTCGTCCATCTCCTTCTTCGCCAGGCTCAGCGCGTCAACCATCTTCGGCAGCCGGCTGGCGCCCAGCCCCCAGATCGGCACCGGGCAGCCGGCGACCACCTCGGGAAAGTTCTCCGTGTGGAACGTCTTGACCGTGTCCGCCCCCAGCTCCGCGATGATCCGGCAGCCGACCTTGATCTCCTCGAACTGTTCTTTCCCCGTCACGCGCTCCCCGCGGGCCGGGAAGTATTCGCCCACCACCGCCAGCCCGCACTTCTTCGCTTCCTCGACGAGCTTGGCGTAGATCCTCACGTTCTTCGCGTCGCGCTTCTCCGACCCCGTCTTGAGCGACAGGCTCACCAGCACCGCCTCGGTCCCCGCCTCCATCATCGCCCGCGGCGAGGCCGCCGACACCGTCTCGCCCTCCTGATACTTCCACCCGAAGCAGTACGTCGTCGCCCAGTTCAGACGCACGATCGGCATCGGCGCCCCCTTGAACGCGAACGACTTCCCACAGTGTGGCAGCATCCCCGGCGAGAGCAGCACCGCGTCGACGATCGGGTTGATCTTCGCCACCACCCCCGGCACGTCCTCGAGCATCGGGATCGGCCCATCGAACTCCCCGTGGTCCACGGCGACGACCACGGTCTTCCCGCCGGCCAGCAGCCGGCCCAGTCGAATCTCTCTGCCAGTCATGTCCAACAACTCCAGGCGTGGGGGTGGGATGTAGAGTGAAAAACCTTCGCAATCGCTTGCGCGGGCTTCCATGCTTCCGGGGCTTCCGGGGGCTTCCGGGGGATTCCGGGGACTAAACTCGGGCCGACAGTTTATCCGATTCGTCGGCCCGTATGACGCGCACCCCATGTTCACGCAGCCGCCGGGTCTCTTCCTCCGCTCGTTCGCTCCACGGCCCAGCCGTGATCAGCGTGTGGATCCGCTCCGTCGGCAGGTACGCCCCAAAGGCCTCCTGCCCCAGCTTCGAGGCATCAGCCAGCACCACCACTTCCTGCGCGTGGCTGGCCATCAGACCCGCGTTCTGCACCACCGCCGCGCTCGACGCCTGCGCCCCGCGCTCGACGCTCAGCCCGTCCGCCCCCAGGAACGCCAGCCGCACACGTAGACCCTCGAGCTGCGCTGTCACCGAAGCGCCCGAAAATTCCATCCCTCGCCGGTCCAGAACTCCCCCTAGCGCCAGCACTTCGATCCCCGGGGCGTCGACCAGCTCCAGGATCACCGCGATCGAATTGGTCACGACCGTAAGTCGCTGCAGGTTATGCAGGTGCTTCGCCGCCACGAACGGGGTCGACCCCGTGTCCAGGATCACGCTGTCGCCCGGCCGCAGCAGCTCCGCCGCCGCCCGACCGATCGCCTCCTTCGCCGCCCGTGCCTGCCAGAGTCGATCGCTGAAGCTCGGCTCATCGGGGTCGCCCCCGACGCCTTCCGCCGACTGCTCCGCCATCGTCGACGCGATCGCCATCAGCCCGCGCTGCGCCAAAGTCGCTGTTTCGCTCGTCCCCCAGCCGATCCCCGGCATCGCCCGCGCGCCCACCGCCGCCGCCCCGCCGCGCGTCCGCACCAGCCGACCCGCATTCTCGAGCGTCTGCAGATCACGCCGGATCGTCACCTCCGACACACCGAATCTCCGCGACAGGTCCGCCACACGGATCCGTCCGCCCATGCGGACAAGTTCGCAGATCGTGTCCAGCCGCTGCTCCTGATTGGGATGCTCGTCATTTTCCGATAGGGGGGCAGTCATGTTCATGGGATTACCTCACAGTTACGATATGATCTCCCCGCGGAGCATATCGATCACCTAAATTGTGCGATATGTGCGCGAAAATGTCAAGACCACTTTCGTTAATGCGATCGTTTCGAAAGTCATCCCGTCAGATACACAATTCCTGCCCCCACAATCGGATATGCTCTACGCACCCACCCGGGATCATCCGCCATGCTCCATGTTCAAGACGATCGTCTAACCGTTCGCACCAAAACCCTCGAAGCCCAACTCGTCCGTGGGGCCCTGGTGAGCCTGACCAATCTCGCCACCGGTCGCGCCTACTTGGCGCCCCCACCCTCCGGTGACCCTTCACCCACGCCGCTCCAACTCATCTTCCGCGGCCACGACACCGTCGACCTCACCGACCGCTACTGGGGCCGCGCCGCCTGCAAGCTTCTCTCGCCCATTCGCGCCCAGTTCCTCATCGAGGTCTGGGACGGCCTCGCCGTCGTCACCTGCATCGAAGACCTCGACACCGGCGACCTGATCCTCGAACCCTCGGGCATGTCCCACCGCGCCGGCCTGCGCTCCGTCCGCTGGCGAGTAGGGGGGATCGCCCCCGACCTCGACCTCGTCGCCCCCTTCTTCCAGGGCACGCGCCTAAAACTCTCCGACCCTCTCCTGCACAACTTCCGCTGGGCCTGGCCCCAGTACTGGGAAGCAGGTCTGGCCATCCTCCAAGGTAAGGACGAAGGCTTCAGCGTTCAGACCCGCGACCCCCAGGGCATCTACAAAGCGCTCAGCATCCACCCCGACCAATCCCTCGCCTTCGAGACCGAAGCCTACGGCCCCCTCGACGACAACCGCGCCGCCGGCGGCCTCGCCTGGCACATCAACGTCCACCAGGGCGACTGGCACACCCCCGCCGCGTCCTATCGCGATTGGCTCGCCTCACTCCCCGCCCATCGTCAGCGCACGCATCCCGACTGGGTCGACCAAGTCAAGCTCGCCGTCTCCTGGTGCCCCTCCGATGTCTCCATCCTCGACGCCCTGTCCAAACGCGTCGACCCCCGCAAGGTCATCCTCCACCTCAGCCACTGGCGCACCGACGGCTACGACCAGAACTACCCCACCTACACACCGAATCCCGAGGCGACCGCCTTCATCCGCAAAGGCGCGTCGATGGGCTTCCGCGTCATGCCCCACTTCAACGCCCTCGAGGCCGACCCCACTCACCCCCTCCACGCCCACCTCCGCGATTTCCTCTACGAGAGCGTTGAGAACCGTCAGATCCAGGGCTGGTCCTGGATCACCGGCAAGGGCCCCGTCTCTCCCCCCGAAGGCCCCTCGGCGCGCCTCGCCAATCAGCACCGCTGCGCCATGACCAAGACCCACCCCGGCCTCGCCTACTGGCGTCACCTCCTGGCCAGCGCCATCCACGACGTCGTGGCCGACCTCGACCTCACTGCCGTCTTCATCGACGTCACCCTCGTCACCCACAACCTCCATCGCTGCCTCGTCGAGAACCAGACCTCCACCCAGGCCATGTCGCGCCTGATCGACGAAGTCGCCCAACTCCACCACAGCCTGGTCGTAGGCGGCGAAGGCCTCAACGAAGCCACCCTCGGCCTATCCTTCGCCCAGGCTCACCTCTACAAGTGGGGCAGCCCCACCCTCGACGAGCTCGAGCGCACCGGCCCCTGCGACCTCAACCAATTCCTCCTCGGCCGCTGGTGCAGGACCATCGGCTACTCCCGCCTCCAGGGCCCCCCCGAAGAAGCCCTCCGAATCCTCGCCGTCAACGCCGCCCACGGCGTTCTGCCCACCATCATCGGCCGCTCCGCCAACGACATCGAATCCCGCCACCCCGCCGTCGAAAAAGCCCTCGAGCTCGCCGGGATATAGTCCGCCGTCAACGATCAGATCTGAATCATGACCTTCGCACTTCTGGACACACAGCATGGAAATCCAGGAAGCATCGGCCCACGACATCCCTCAGATCCTCACCCTCTGGCGTGAGTTCTGGCCGCCCCAGGCTTACGAGCAGAACCTCCCCCGGAAAATCGAGACGGATCACGACCTGGTCCTGGTGGCCAAGGAAGATGGACGAATCGTCGGCACGGTCATCGGCGGCTTCGATGGCTGGTGGGCCTGGGTCTATCGAGTGGCGGTCAGTCGGACTCACCAGCATCGGGGCATCGCATCTGAACTGCTCACGGAGCTCCACAAACGGATCGCGGCCCGGGGAGCCAACGCGGCCTGCCTGTTCATCGACCCAGCCAACGCGAACATGTGTGGCCTCTTAGAGAAGCTCGGCTACCAGCCACGCCATGACCAGCGCTATTCGTTCGTCTTCCAGAGCACGCCAGCATCGTGACGCCGTGAGCCAAACCCCGCTATTGCCTGTATCCGTCCCTCTTCCACCTCAAACCTCACACCCTTCCCCGTGTTATCCTGTTCTTCCCCCCACGCGCCAACCTTATCCTCACAACCCACGGACCCCGACATGCCCCGCATCAACGATCACTTTCTCAAGCTCAAGGCCGGCTATCTCTTCCCCGAGATCAGCCGCCGCGTCGCCGCCTTCGCCAAGCAGAACCCAGAGGCCAAGATCATCCGCCTCGGCATCGGCGACGTGACCGAGCCCCTCGCCCCCGCCGTCATCGCCGCCATGCACAAGGCCGTCGACGACCTCGCCGCCCGTGAAACCTTCCGGGGCTACGGCCCCGAGCAGGGCTACGATTTCCTGCGCGAAAAAGTCGCCCAGTTCGACTTCCAAGCCCGCGGCTGCGACATCCACCCCGATGAGGTCTTCATCTCCGACGGCTCCAAGTGCGACACCGCCAACTTCCTCGACATCCTCGCCCCCGGAACCCCCGCAAGCGGCGGCAACACCATCGCCGTCCTCGACCCCGTCTACCCCGTCTACGTCGACACCAACGTGATGATCGGCAACACCGGCCCCGCCACCCCCGCCGGCGAGTTCGACGGCCTGGTCTACCTCCCCGCCACCGCCGAGAACAACTTCACCCCCGACCTCCCCAAGCAGCGCGTCGACATCGTCTACCTCTGCTACCCCAACAACCCCACCGGCTCGGTCGCCACCCGCGATACCTTGAAGAAGTGGGTCGACTACGCCCGCGCCAACGACACGCTGATCCTCTTCGACGCCGCCTACGAGGCCTTCATCACCGACCCCGACATCCCCCACTCGATCTACGAGATCCCTGGCGCCCGTGACGTCGCCATCGAGTTCCGCAGTTTCTCCAAGACCGCCGGCTTCACCGGCGTCCGCTGCGGCCTGACCGTCGTCCCCAAGACCCTCACCGGCCGCGCCGCCGACGGCTCACGCGTCGAGCTCCACAAGCTCTGGCTCCGCCGCCAGACCACCAAGTTCAACGGCGCCTCCTACGTCGTCCAACGCGGTGCCGAGGCCATCTACTCCCCCCAAGGCCGCGACCAGGTCCGCCAGACCATCGATTTCTACATGCACAACGCCCGCCTCATCCACTGGACGCTGACCGACCTGGGCCTGACCGTCCACGGCGGCGAGAACGCCCCCTACGTCTGGCTCAAGACCCCCGACTCTTCCCCGGGAAGCTGGGACTTCTTCGACAAGCTCCTCCGCGAAGCCCACATCGTCGGCACCCCCGGCAGTGGCTTCGGCGCCGCCGGCGAGGGATACTTCCGCATCAGCGCCTTCAACAGCCGCCCCAACGTCCAAGAGGCCATGCACCGCCTCCGCCATAAACTAAAGCTGTAATGCCCACCGACGCCCCCGCCCCCGGAAGCGACCCCGCCCCGCACGATTCAGCCCCCGGCGGAGCCGGGGGGTACGCTCCCAAAGCCTCCACTGACGAATCTCCCGCCCCCGATTCCCTCGACGACGCCGCCTCTCTCCGCACGCGCCTCGCCTCCTCCGTCGGCCGCATGTTCGACCTCTCCGGCCCTCTGACGCTCCCCCTCGCCGGCCTCGCCTCCGCCGCCGTCTCCCTCCGACACCGCAACTACCGCCTCTTCTGGGCCGGCTCATTCGTCAGCAACATCGGCTCCTGGATGCACACCACCGCCCGCTCCTGGCTCGTCTATGAGCTCAGCGGACACAGCAAGCTCTGGGTCGGCCTCGACGCCTTCGCCCTCGGCGCTCCCGCCCTCCTCACCCCCATGTCCGGCGTCCTGGCCGACCGCCTCGACCGACGATGGCTCCTCGGCGTCGCCAACCTCCTCGCCTCCTTCATCGCCCTCGCCCTCGCCCTCCTCTATTGGTCCGGACACATCCACGTCTGGCAGATCATCCTCTCCTCCCTCTTCATGGGCCTGATCAACGTCGCCATCTTCCCCGCCAACCAGTCCCTCATCCCCGAACTCGTCGGCCGCCATGAACTGACCAACGCCGTTGCCCTCAACTCCCTCCAGTTCAACTCCTCACGCGTCGTCGGCCCCGCCCTCGGCGGCATGGTCCTGCTCACCCTCGGTGCCGGCTGGAACTTCACCTTCAACGCCGTCAGCTTCCTCGCTGTTGTCGCCGCCCTGGCCGTCATGAAGCTCACCCCCGCCCCCGCCCCCTCCACCCACGAGCCCCCCCTGCGCAGCCTCCGCCAGGGCCTGAGCTACATCCGCCGACGCCCCGACATCCTCGTCATGCTCAGCCTCGTCATGCTCACCGGCGTCCTCGGCTCGCCCACCCTCACCCTCCTGCCCGCCCTCTCCCGCGAGGTCTTCGCCGGCGCCGAAAAGGAATACTCCTATTTCCTCAGCGCCTTCGGCGCCGGCGCCGTCGTCGGCGCCATCCTCCTCGCCGCCCGTTCCCGCCACGGCCCCACCCCCTGGCGCATCTACGTCACCCTCCCCTGCCTCGGCGCCGTCGAGGCCCTGCTCAGCGTTGCCGGCCAGCTCCAAGTCGCCCTCCTCCTGATCGCCGCCGCCGGCAGCATGTGGGTCGGCACCATGGCCCGCGTCAACACCGCCATCCTCAGCTCCACCCCCCGTCACCTCCGCGGACGCGTCAGCGGCTTCTTCGTCATGTGCTTCCTTCTCGGCCTGCCCCTCGGCTCGCTCCTCTTCGGCGCCCTGGCCGACCGCATCGGCACCCAGCCCGTTTTCGTCCTCTGCGGACTCCTCCTCGCCCTGGGCTCCGCCGTCATCTACTTCTTCGCCCGCCGCGCCGGCGTCCGTTACCAGGCCCACGCCGCCGACGAATCCCTCCCCGCCTCCTCCCCCCTCGTCCCCGACGAACCCGCATGACCTCGCCTGACCCCCTCCAACTCGCCCGCGAACTCCTCGCCCACTGCCGCACCGCCACCCTCGCCACCACCGACGAGCACGGCTCGCCCCACGCCGCCAACATCCAGTTCGCCCCCGACGAGAATCTGAACCTCTACTTCATCTCCAGCCCCACCACCGCCCACGCCCAGCACCTCGCCCGCCACCCCCGCGTCGCCCTGACTATCTACCACCCCGACGACACCACCCCCGCCACGATCCGCGGCCTCCAGCTCCACGCCGACTGCCGCGCTCTTCCGCCCGGCCCCGCCTACGACCGCGCCTGGTCCTGCTACCTCGCCCGTTTCACCTTCCTGCGCGACAACCCCCAATTCCTCTCTCTCGCCCGCGCGCAGACCTTCTACCACGTCACCCCCACCTGGCTGCGCGTCATCGACAACCGCCGATCTTTCGGCTGGAAGGCAGAAGTCAAAGAGTTTTACCACGGAGAGCACGGAGGACACGGAGAACACACAGAGCGGAAGAAGTAACAACAATGACATCAGCGGAAGCAGGCGATCATGCCTCCCTCCGTGTCTTCTCCGTGCTCTCCGTGTCCTCCGTGGTGAACTGTCTTGAAAATGATCCGGATCGAACCGTCCTACTGAATCAGCTTCTCCGCCGCCGCCACGATCGCCTCCGGCTCGCTCATCCGCCCCGGCCCGCTCGTCCGGCAGGCCTGCCACCCATCCTCCGGCCCGACCGTCATGTATCCCAAAACCTGCTTCACCGTCGCCAGGTTCCGCTGCGTGATCGGGTTCACCCACATCTGCTCGTTCATCGCCGGCGCCAGCAGCAGGGGGGTCTTCTGCGGCTTGGCGCACGCCGTCAGGCTCACCACGTCATCCGTCAACCCCGCCGCCAGCTTCGCCAGCATGTCCGCCGTGCACGGCGCGATAATGACCAGGTCCGCCCACCTCGCCACGTGCACGTGCTCCGAGTCATGCGCCTCCTGCGCCTCCCAAACGCTCGTGATCACCGCCCGCCCCGACAGACTCGCGAACGTCAGCGGCCCGACGAATTTCGTCGCCGCCTCCGTCATCAGCACCTGCACCCGCGCCCCCGCCTGCGCCAGTCGGCTCACCACCGTGCAGGCCTTAAATGCCGCGATCCCCCCCGTCACCGCCACCACCACCTTCCGGTCCTTCCAGACCTCGCCGCCTGACTGTCCCTGTTTGCTCATCGCGCGTACCCTCACCGTCAGGACGCCGGCCATCCTTTGCCCACGGGTTCATCCATGACCGCCTCGGACCCTCGGCCGTCGAGAGATCAGGCCTCTTCGCCCGCCGCCGCTTCTTCCGGCAGCTCCAGCGAGATCTTGCCCTGCGACACTTCCTCGATCGCCAGCTCCAGGTCGCTCCGACCCTCGCGCTCGATCAGCGGACGCGCCCCCTCCATCAGCTCTCGCACCCGGTGCTGGATCAGCGCCGTGAGCTTAAACCGCCCGCCTGCCCTTGCCACAATGTCCTCACCCTTGAGCGGTTCAAACATGCGATTGCTCCCTGGTTCTAAAACTTGGAAGAACCGAAGAGTATACGCTCCTCCACGCCACCCGGCAACCCCTCGGAAACCCCCGGCCCCCCCGGATAAACCCCCGTCAGGCCCCCCAAACCTTCCGGGCAGCCCCATCCTTCTCCCCCGAGGCGTCTCGGCCCCGATCCAGTCCTCCGTCCCCGTGAAGGACCCGCCTTTGATTCCACTTTGACGGCTTACGCCCCGACATCCCGGCGCGGACATCCTACGCACCTCCACCCAAGGTGTTCTGACAGCGGACGCCCAGGGGCAGCCTCAGCAAGCTCCATCCCCCCGCGATCGTGGCTTGGCCCAAGCCACCCTCATCTGCTCGGGAGTCGTCCTGCCCGATCGTCTCAGAGAACGCCTGGCGATCATATCGAAAGCCAATACCATGAATTTTACCCCCCCATGGATCGCTCACTTCATCACTGTGATGCAGGATCTCATGCGCCGCCCGCCACGCCTGCATGATCGTGTGTCCCGCCCTGATCGTCTGCCCCATCCGACCCCGCTCAGACCCCATTTATCCCGTTTTTTTCACCGTTTTAACGCGTCAACTACCGCTAAAAAAACAGCATGTACGGCGTCAAGCGACCGAAGCGAAAGTGTGAGAATTAGGCGAGAAGAGAAAATACCTTGACAGTGAGATATCCGCGGTTCATAGTAGAGTCAGATATATCGTGCGTGAGTTTGCGCACGATGCCGGGCTGCCTCCGCGGTGCGGTGTTGAATCCCCGCCGGAGGAGTGAAAAGGAGCCGACGTCAGTTTCGATTCGGTTGCTCATGGCCGGGGCCTTGGGCAAGGAGCGAGGGAGCGAGAAGCGATTCCTACCTGCCTGACCAGTTCGATTCCGAGCATCTCAGTTTCGTTACCGACGTCTGGAAATGAATCAGCCAGTCTGACTGCGTGAGTCAGCTCGATCGACGGTTGTTTTTGGAACTGTTTGTTTGGACGTGCGTTTCCTTAGTTCCCTTTCCATAGGAGGAAGAAAAGTGAAGAAGTGGATTCTCAGTCTTGTGTTGGCCGCGGCTGTGTCGGCCCCGGCCTTCGCGCAGACCACCCCGTTGGGTGACAACATCGCCCCGACCGCCGTCCCCTCTACCTTCGGCCTGCGCCCGGTGGTCCAGGGAAGCATGATTGCCTGGGGCGACTTCCTCGGGGGCGTCAACGGCGGCAACGGCCTCAACGGCTGCATCTACATGTACGACGTCAACACCGCAGCGCTCAACTGGGTCGGCACGACCGACAACAATGTCTGGCCGGCTGACTGGGAGGAAGTCTCCTGGATCGCGCCCTGGGCCCCCTGGACGCCCCAGATCGGCCTCGAAGGCGATTACCTGTACTACAACAACATTTGGAGTGACAATGGCGAGTCGGCCCGCCGCTATCAGATCTCCACCGGCATCAGCACTCGCTATTCCAACCTCGGCCAGCAGAAGCACTTCGCTGACGGCAACGCCGCCGGCATGCTCGTCATCCAGGACTGGGAAGGCAACATGACCGCCAGCCTGATCGACGCCAACACCTGGGACGGCAACATCACCTCCGCGGCGTTCACCGCCCACAGTGATGAATTCGGCACGGCCCCCCGCATCAGCGGCAACACCATGGTCTGGCAGGAAGACCTCCCGGCCAGCGATGGCATCGGCATGTACGACCTCGGCACCGCCACCCAGTCGACGATCCTCAGCCTTGACCGCACCCTCACCGTCGACACCAACGGCGACACCATCGCCGACAAGCCGGCTCTCGAAGCCCGCTTCCCCCAGGTCAGCAATGACGGCAGCAAGGTCGTCACCTGGGTCCGTCACTGGGACAACCTCGGCGTCAACGGCCAGGCCAAGACCGACATCCGCGTTTACGATGTCGCCACCG
>JADZCW010000044.1 GCA_020851395.1 Phycisphaeraceae bacterium | reverse complement strand
GCCCCCGTAGCTCAGTTGGATAGAGCGGCAGCCTTCTAAGCTGTAGGTCGCAGGTTCGACTCCTGCCGGGGGTATTGGGCAATGCAGGAGGTCGCCGCTGCGGGTGCCGTCGGACCATGTCACGCTCTACCCCTCCTAGACGTCTGAGGCTCCGCCGGATCGCCGCCTGGGTTGTGCTGGGGGCTGTGGGTGGCTTGCTGGCTGGATATGCGGTGCTTCCCTGGATCGTGCAGGCGGTCGCTCAGGCACGTCTGGCGGAGTTGGGTTGGCCCAAGGCTCAGCTCGGGGTCTCGTGGGTGGGCCCGTGGTCGCTGAGCGGCCGGGGGCTGGCGGTGTCGGACGACCCACGCACGCCCCGTGCGGATGAGTTGCAGGTGACTTACTCGCCGACGTCGCTGTGGCGAGGACGGGTGACAAGGATCAGGATCGAGGGCTGGCGGGTTGACGCGGAGTTGGTCGGCGGGTCACTGCGGGTCATGGGCGTGGAGCTGCCGAGCGATGGATCGTCATCGTCGGAGGGTCTGTCGCTGGATTGGCTGCGTGCCCTGCCATTGGATGTCCTGGAGCTTGGGCGGGGTCGTCTGACGGTGCACCTGAGCGATGGCGCAAGCGTCGATGTTCCTTTTTCCGGGCTGCAACTATCTCAGGGGTTGATGCCGGACAGCTGGATGGCGGCGGGCGGGATTGAGCTGTCGGGCGCGAGGATCGAGCTGGCGGGTGAGCTCCGCCGGAAGGATTTGGGGGCAGCGAGAGGGTACGAGGCTGAGTTAAACATAACCAGCCAGGATGTCGATTTGACAAAATGCTTGGACCTGCCAGGCGATGCACAATCGGGCCGAGTGCTTCGCGTCGGGCGGGCGAGTCTGCGGGCGATGCTGAGCTCCGAGCCAGGGACACCGCAGCCATCGATCACCGCGACGCTCAAGCTGACGGGGATCGACGCGACGGTTCCCGCGTGGGGGTTGGCGGTCAAGGATGCTTCGGTGGATTGGCCCTTGCGGTGGGCGGCGCAGATGACGGGCGAGGAGCGGGATGCGGCGAGGGGACACCTCGCCATCCCCCCTTTCGGGTTGCTGGGCGGGTCTTGGCCCGGAATCACCGGGGTGGTGAGTCAGGATGGGCTGACGTGGACAGCCGGGCTGAGCCTGCCGCTGGATGAGACTTCACCACTTGCCGCGACGCTGACGCTGGCGGTGCGGCGTCAGCCGTTGGGCGTGACGGCGTCGATGCGAGTGGGAGATGCGCCGGCGGGCCAGTTGGCTGAGATGATCGGCCGGCTCACAGCCTCGCAGTTCATCAAGGGGTTGAGTTTCGAGGGCGATTGGGGGGCGGGCGTGGACTGGCGGTGGCCGGGGATGGATGGGCCGGCGGCGGATGTTCAACTCAAGAACCTGACCGTCCGCAGCGTCGATCGCGACGTGTCGGCTGAGGGGCTGACCGGGGCGATTCATTGGGACACTCTTGACGCACTCGCGACGCCCGGGACGCAGCGGGTGACCTTCCGCGGGGGGCATTCCGGGCCGTTGGCGGTGGGCGAAGGGGTGGTGGAGTTTCGGCTGCTCGACGGTGAGGAGGCGCCGCGCGGGGGCGTGTTCGTCGAGCGGGCGGTCTGCGGGTTCGGACGGACGGGACGTCTGGCGGCGTATGCGTTCCCGATCCGGTTCGATCAGCCGCGATTCGATTTCGAGCTGATGCTCGAGTCGGTGGGGATTCAGGACCTCTTGACGCTGATGACCACGACGCAGGTGCGCGGCGAGGGGCTGCTGTACGGGCGGGTGCCGGTGTCGATCGACCTCGAGCGGGCGGGGATGATCGCGCTGGGGCACGGGTACGTCTTCGCTCAGCCGGGTGAGGGTTGGCTGGCGGTGTCGGACCCGCGATGGCTGGAGGGGACGCTCGGGGCGGCGGACGCGTCGGTGACGGGGCAGATCCAGCACCAGGCGATCGAGGCGCTGACGGATTACCAGTACGAACGGCTGGCGTTCTATGTTGATCCGACGGATGAGGGGTTGGTGATCCGGATGGAAACGTCCGGACGTGGGCGTCAGGGGCCGAATCCCTTGGAGATCGGGAGTCTTAGGATTAACATCAAGGGCGCGGACCTGTGGCTGAATGAATGGCTGCGGCCGGCGCGGGGATCGCCGCAGGCGGTGGACCACGCTTTGGACCGATATATGCCGTAGGAGGCGATGTTGGGGGGCTGCAATTTTCGAGCGGGACGGACGTTGAACGGTGGAAGGAACGAGGCGCTGCATGAACAAGACAACCCCCCTGCTGCTAGGCCTGATCGTGATGCTTGGGTGCTCGCCAAAGGTGCGCATCGAGCCGATCAAGGTTGAGCCGATCCACATCACCATGGACATCAATCTCCGCGTGGACCGGGAGCTGGACGACTTCTTCAGCTACCAGAAGCCGTCGCCGGCGGTCACGATGCCATCGTCGGATGTCACGCAGTAAGCACGCTTGCCAGAGGACGCTTGCCATGAACGCACGACGCATCACGCTGATCATTCTGACGCTCACGCTGGCGATGTCAGCCTGCCTGGCGCAGGCGCAGCAGGACGAGAAGGAAGCGCTGCGCAAACGCTTCGAGGCCCGCGACCCGGCGGTGCAGCAACTCAAGAACCAGGGGAAGGTCGGGGAGACATACCTGGGCTACCTGGAGGTTCGGCCGGGGCAGTCGCTTGATGAGCAGGGGCAGGCGACGTTCGACCAGGAGAACGCCGACCGCCGCCGGCTCTACCAGATCATCGCCAAGGAGCAGAACACAGCGGCGGAGAACGTCGGACGCCGGGCGGCCCAGCGGAATTTCGCGCGGGCGGCGACGGGGCACTGGCTCAAGGGGGAACGCGAGGGGTGGTATCAGAAGAAGT
>JADZCW010000043.1 GCA_020851395.1 Phycisphaeraceae bacterium | reverse complement strand
GGGCCAACGCCACGTCCATGCCCGTCACCTTCCCACCCGCGTCGTGCGTGCTCAGCGCGATCCGCACGCTGTTGTAGACATTGCGGAGGTCCGGGTGGTGGTTGATCGCCTCCGCCTCGAGCCCCACGCGCACGATGAAGCTCAGCGCCTCGCGGAAATTCTTGAACTTGAACGTCTTGACCAGCCCCTCGCCCTCGTGCGCCCACCCCGGCAGCTCACGCAGCGCCTCCTTGATCTGCATCGATGTCAGAACCTCCGCCATGACTTGGCCCTCCCCTGATCCTAGGCGCCGCCAAGACGGAATCCCACTCTCACCACACTGTCACTGCTGCATTTGCTGCTGTTGTACCTGCGGCGATCCACTTCCGGTCCACCACGCCACGCTGTCCCCGATCCCGCTGGCCATGTACCCCCCATCGACCACCAGCGTGTGCCCGTTGATGAAGCTCGCCGCCGGGCTGGCCAGGAACACCGCCGCCCCCGCGATCTCCTTGCCCTCCCCGAACCTCGCCATCGGCGTGTGCTCAAGGATCCGTCGGCCGCGATCCGTCTTCTCGATCATCGACCGGTTGATCTCCGTCGGGATGAACCCCGGAGCGATCGCGTTGGTCCGGATCCCGTGCTTGGCCCACTCGTTGGCCAGCGACCGCGTCAGTCCCAACACCGCGTTCTTCGCCGCCGCGTAAGCCGCCACCTCGATCAGGTCCACGAACGAACTGATCGACGCGAGATTGATGATGCACCCCGCGTGCTGCTCGCGCATCAGGTGACCCGCTGCCTGGGCGCAGCGCAGTGATCCCGTGACGTGCGTGTCATAGATCCGGTTGAAGTCCGCCGGCTCGAGCTCGAATGTCGGCTTGCGCAGCATCACCCCCGCCGAGTTCACCAGCACGTCCAGCCGGCCGAAGTGGTCCATCGCCCGCTGCATGGCCTTGGCCACGCTCGCCTCGTTCGTCACGTCCAGCCCCACGCCCGCCACCACCGGCGAGCTGCTGTCGGCCGCGTCCGTCTCCGTCTCGCGCCGTAGCTGCTTGACCGCCGCCTCGACCTTGTCCGTCGTCCGCGAACCGATCAGCACCTTCGCCCCGTGCAATACTAGCGCCCGAGCGATGGCGTACCCCAGCCCGCTGGCGCCGCCGGTCACCACCGCCACCTTCCCAGACAGGTCAAACCACTGCTCACGTTTGGCCATGATTGTGCATCCTCAATGGGCCGACGACGCGATCACCGGGCTCGTCCGCTGCGTCGGCCGGCGGTACTGACTAAGGTCCAGCCCCCGGAAATACTCGATCGTCCTGGCCAGCCCGTCCCGCAGCTTCACCCTCGGCTCCCATCCCAGCTTCGCCCTCGCCAGCGCGATGTCCGGCTTGCGCTGCGTCGGATCATCCGCCACCGGCGGCAGCGATACGATCCTGACCCTGGACCCGATCAATTCCAGGATCATCTCCGCCAGTTGCCGAATCGTAAACTCATCGGTATTGCCGAGGTTTACCGGCCCGATGAAATCATCCGGCCCATTCATCATCCGGATGATCCCCTCGATCAGGTCGTCCACGTAGCAGAAGCTCCGCGTCTGCGAGCCGTCCCCGTAGATCGTCAGGTCCTCCCCCCCCAACGCCTGCAGGATCAGATTCGACACCACTCGACCATCATACGGGTGCATCCGCGGCCCGTACGTATTGAAAATCCGCACCACCCGGATGTTCACCCCGTTCGACCGGTGATAATCGAAGAACAACGTCTCCGCGCACCGCTTGCCCTCGTCGTAGCACGCCCGCGGCCCGATCGGATTCACGCTGCCCCGGTAGCTCTCGGGCTGCGGGTGCACGTCCGGATCGCCGTAGATCTCGCTCGTCGACGCCTGGAGCACCTTCGCGTGCGTCCGCTTGGCCATCCCCAGCACGTTGATCGCCCCCATCACCGACGTCTTGATCGTCTTGATGGGGTTGAACTGGTAATGCACCGGCGAGGCCGGGCAGGCCAGGTTGTAGATCTGGTCCACCTCCAGAAAGATCGGGTGCGTCACGTCATGCCGCAGCAGCTCGAAGTTGGGCTTGTCCAACAAATGCGTGACGTTGCTCTTCTGGCTGGTGAAGAAATTGTCGAGGCAGATCACGTCGTGCCCCTGGGCCACCAGCCGCTCGCACAGGTGCGACCCGAGAAACCCCGCCCCGCCCGTCACCAGGATGCGTTTGATCGCTTCAGCCATTCGTCAATCCCTTTCCGCCCCCGCCTCGTCAATCAGGCGACCTCGAACCGCGCCCCCCGCTCGACGTCAAAACTCACCATCTGCCCCACCTCGAACTTCTCCGCCCGCTGCCCCGGCGACGTCAGCTCACAGATGAACGGGCAGCCGCAGTAGACCGTGATCGTGTTCACCCCCGCGTCCACCGCCACCACCGACCCCTGCAACCGCCGGGGCCGGCCGAACACGGGCTCAACGTACCGCCCGCCCGCCCGGATCACGTCCACCCGCCTCGCCCGCGCCCGGACGCGCCCCGACACCTGCCCCACCGCGTCGGCCTTAACTTCCCCCGACGTCGCCAGCGACAGCCGGTAGTCCGTCCCCGGCAAGGCCAGTTCGATCATCCCCGCCGCCTGGCCCTCCAGCCGGCCGCGCACCAGGTCGCTCGTCATGTCCGCTGATCCGGTTGCCATAAAACCGCTTCCTCATCCAGAAAATCACGCCGTCGTCCGCGACGCCGGTCCCATACGATAATCGCCCGCTCCGCCGCCCGCCAAACCCGCGTCCGCACCGCCCTTACCACCGCCCGGTCCTCTTTGGACCTCCGCCACGCTTTGCGGTAAGTTCCTCTCCCGTGCCCGCCGATCGCAAGATCAACACCCGCTACTGTTCCGACAAGGTCCGCGTGGACTACGCCCACGTCGGCCTTTACGACGTTCAAAGCCGGCAGGTCTGGATCGCCCGCAAGCGCCTGGGCGTCGTCCCCGTCCGCGTCTCGCACGCGCGTCTGCTCGTCGGCGGCACCCAGGACACCTCCACCGCCGACAAGGACCGCTACCTCTGCTTCTGGTTCCACACCCCCGGCACCGGCGAGGGATACGTCCACGGCTACCCCATCGACTGGTCCGAGGGACACCTGCTCGTCCGCGTCGACCCCAACTGGAACTACACCACCTGCGAGTTCATCCCCTCGACCGATACCGCCAAGGTCGAACGCAACATCGAGCAGCAGTACAACTGGGGACGACGCATCTTCGAGGCCTACGCCTCGGCCAAGCCCCGCTTCCCACTCTCCTGGCACATGGTCGGCCCCCGCGCCACCGACTCGAGCTTCTACGTCCAACGCATCGAGGGCGCCCCCTGACACCGATCCCCCCCTCCTTCACAGTCGCGGGCGTAAGCCCGCAGACCGTTTCACCCCTCCCCCAACACATACCCCATCGTCGGCAGCGCCCGATCCACGATGCTCCGCACGTACACGCACAGCAGCCGATTCACCCGCCCGAGCGTCGCGGGATCATGGGCGCGTGGCACAGGGTTCGGGTTCGATGAGCCATTCAGATCCCCCGCCTGCAACGCCACCGCCCGCATCGCGGTCAATGTCTCCGCACGTACGCGCCACGGCCCCACCCCCCGCATGTCCGTACCCTCACCGGCGTTGTCCCCCCTCGCGGCGAAGCCCCCCGCCTGCGGGTCGAACCAGTATGCCTCGGCCACGGACAGCGCCTGTCCCGTCCGCGCGTCGCGGTCGATCACTGGCTGATACCCCGTGTCCGTCAACAATCGCCACTGGAACAACGCCAATACCTCTTCCCGACTCGCGGCCGACTTCGTTGTCAGCCCGTCGAGAAACGCCCTCATCGCCTCATAACTCACCGGGTGCGGGTCATGCTCAGCCAGCAGCGAGCTGACCAGGTCCGCCGCGTACAGCGACGTCTGCTGCGCCGCCCAATCCAGCCGCAGCCCGCGGTAGGGCTCCTGCAAATCCCACTCGGTAATGTTCGCCAGTTCCTGGGCGCTGCGCAGGCTCCCGAGCACCTGCCCCAGCGTTAACAGCTCGATCCCCCCCGAGAATTTCGCCACGCTCCCCGGGCTCATCCGCTTCGAGCCCTTGGCCAGCCCCCGCACCAGCCCGTGTTCCGCCGTCAGCAGCGTGACCAACTCGCTGGTCTCCGACCAGTCCATCCGCCGCACGCAGATCGCCTGATCCTTGAATCGCGGCATGGCCCACCTGTGCCCCCGCAAGCGAGCAGGAAGAATTCAGGGAGTCCGCAAGGCCAAGACGAGGTCCTTCACCGCCACCTCGCGCTGATCACCCGTGCCCAGGTCCTTCACGCTCACACGCCCCTGCGTGACGTTGTCGTCGAGGATCACCGCCACGCGGGCCCTGGCCGCGCTGGCCTCCTTGAGCAGTTTGCCCAGGTTGCGCGACGTCTTGTAGCTGAACCGCGCGTGCACGCCCGCCCGCCGCAGGCCCGCCGCCACACCCGGCAGCGCCGCCTGCCCCGCGTCGCTCATCGACACCACGAACGCGTCCGGCCCCGGCGCGATCTCCGCCGGGATCAGCCCCTTGTCGAACAGCACGTTCGACAGCACCACGTCGCCCATCCCGAACCCCACCGCAGGCATCGAGGGCCCGCCGAACAGCTCGATCAGCTTGTCGTACCGCCCCCCGCCCGCGATCGCCCGCTCCGCCCCGCTGACCTCGTGGATCTCGAACACCGTCCCCGTGTAATACGCCAGCCCGCGCACGATCCCCAGGTCGTACTCGCACCACGGCAGGATCCCGAACGCCGCGAGCTGGTCGTGCAGCGTCATCAGGTCCTCGAGCGGGCTGTCCATCCCGATCGCCCGCGACAGGTGCTCAAGCTCGTCAGCGGGGAACTTCCGCCGGCAGACCTGCTCGAATCGCTCGACCCTCTCGCGCTCGAGCCCCAGCTTCGCCGCCTCGCCCGCGAATTCCTCCGGCTCGAGCTTGTCCCGCCGGTCCAAGAGCTCGAACGCCGCGAGCATCCGCCCCTCGGCCACCCCCAGGCGCGACAGGATGTGCTTGACCGTCTGCCGGTGGCTGATCTTGACCTTGACCTGATCCGGCCGAAGCCCCAGCTCCGCCATCAGGTCCACCAGCGTGAAGATGCACTCGGCATCCGCCAGCGGCGAATCGCTCCCGATGATGTCCGCGTTCCACTGCAGGAACTCGCGCGACCGCCCCCGCTGCGGCCGCTCCGCCCGGAAGCAGTTGGGCACGCAGAACCACTTGATCGGCCGCGGCAGCG
>JADZCW010000042.1 GCA_020851395.1 Phycisphaeraceae bacterium | reverse complement strand
TTGCCCTCTTTCCGCCGCTCGACCAGCCCCGCCTGGTGCAGCACCGCCATGTGCTTGGACACCGTCGACGGCGCCAGCCCCAGCAGCTCGATGATCTGGCAGAGGCACAGCTCACCCCCCTCGAGCGACAGCAGCGCCCGCAGCCGAGCCTCGTCGGAAAGAGCTTTAAGGATGGTTAAGACAAGCTTCATAATCACTTTCTCAATTCGTTATTCAACGAAGTGTATCGGCCCAGCCATCCCCAGTCAACCCCACTGCCTCCACAGCGCGCAGCCGCCCCGCCAACATGAAAACCCGATCACTCCCGCCCTGGCACGGCTGCCGGTCAGACCAGACCGCGTTATCGGCAGCTCATTTCACCCGCCAGCCGTTCGCCCAAGCCGGTTCCCCCGGGCTTTTGCCCAGAAATTCGTCAACCTGGATAAACCTTGACGTCTGTACCGCCGATGCTCGTCTCCAGACCTTTGATAGGTCCAAGGAGCACGAGCATGTCCGCCAACCCCCAGCCCAAGCTCACGATCGTCGACGATTCCAACAGCGACGCGATCCCCTTCGAGCGCCGCGCCTCCGTCCGCCACCCGGCCACCGGCCACGTCACCGCCGTCCAGTGCCAGGTCCAGCCCGACGGCCGCCGCAGCCGCATCTGCTCGCTGACCATGCTCAACATCTCCGACCTCGGCGCGGGCGTGCTGAGCCAGGAGCCGCTGGACATCGGCTCGACCATAACGCTCTTCTTCCCCCCGCACGGCCCCGAGCGCGGCTTCGACCTCTACGGCAAGGTCGTCCGCTGCGACTCACGCAACAGCATGTATGAGGTCGGCATCCAGCTGACCGCCCGCGCCGCGGCATGACCGCGACCGCCAGCCAACGAAAATCACATCGAGAGAGCACAGCGCCCGATGCTCGCCACGTCGGGCGTTGTCATTTCCGCGTCAGCCCTTCGCCGCCGCCCCCATCGCCGCCAGCGTGTCCGACAATTGCTCGTAGCTCTGCTCGAGCGCCTGCGGGATCACCCGCACGTGCCCGATCGTCTGCATGAAATTCGAGTCCCCGCTCCAGCGCGGCACCACGTGCAGGTGGATGTGCCCCGGCAGACCCGCCCCCGCGCATCGCCCGATGTTCACCCCGATGTTCAGCCCCTGCGGGTTATACGCCGTGCGTACCAATTGCTCTGCCAGCACGACCAATTCCATCAGCTCCGCCCGCTGTCGCGGTTCGAGGTCCGTCAGGTCCGCCACGTGCTGCCGCGGCGCGATCAAGAGATGCCCCGTCGTGTAGGGGAACTTGTTGAGGACGATCCCCCCCCGCGCGTCGGCCAGCAGCGTCAGATGCCCCCGCATCGCCGCCTGTCGCTCACCCGCCTCCACCTCCGCCGCCGCCAGCGCTCGACAGAGGAAGCACCCCGTCTCCTGCTTGTCATCCTTCGGGTCGAGCTGCCGAACATACTCCATCCGCCACGGCGCCCAGAGGTTTTCCTGTCCGTGATTCATGCGGACATGATACCCCCGCGCAGCCTCAGCATCCGCCCGTCACGGGCTGGGTGCCGTCGAGGCCATGGTCGCCGGCGGCGCCTCGCCACGCCCCTCGAAATACTCCATCACGATCGGGTCCAGCAGCGGCACGCCCGCCCGCTCGGGCAATAGCGCCTGGAGTTCCTCGACGGTCACCTCCCCGCGGGCCAGCTTGCCGCCGATAAACGCCCGAAAGTCCGGGTAGGTCTCGTACATGCACAGGAACCCGCTGACGCAGTACTTCGGCAGCGGCACCCACTCGTGCGCGTGCGACGCTGGGAAGAGCCCCGTCAGCGCCACCGAGGGCTCGATCCTCACCCGCACAGGGTTCAGCGCGATTGACCACGCGTCGGTCGGCCCCCACCGCCACTGCGTCATGATCCGGTGGCTGAAACACTTCCCGCACCGATCCTTGACGACCCGCCGGCCGGCCATTCCCAGCAGCGACGCCAGCACCAGCCCCACCACCACCGCGCGCACGAGCGATCGTCTGGACGGCTTCATGTCTGCTCCCATGCACCCCGGAACATGTCACCCCAAACACCAGCTCGATCCACTGACATTATGGCCGCCCCCCGACGCGCCGTCCCACCCCCGCATGAAAAAACGCCTCGCCGCCCTCACAAAGCAAAAAAACCCCGGAGAGCCGGGGTTTGAGCGTCTGTCTTGATTCGATCGCGGCCCAGGCCTTATGCGGCCGCGCCCTCGAGGATCGTCTTGGTGATGTTCTCCGGCACCGGCCGGTACGCCAGCGGCTCCATCGAGTACGACGCACGCCCCTGGCTCATCCCGCGCAGGGCCGTCGAGTAACCGAACATCTCCGACAGCGGCGCCTCAGCGATCACCAGCCGCGTGTTCCCACGCTGCTCGGTCTCGATGATCATCCCGCGCCGACGGTTCAGGTCCCCGTTGACCGACCCGATAAACTCCTCGGGCGTCGTCACCGTCACCTTCATCACCGGCTCGAGCAGGATCAACTTCGCCCGCCGGCACGCCTCCCGGAACGCCAGGATGCCCGCCTGCTCGAACGCGATCTGCGACGAGTCAACGTCGTGGTACGACCCGTCGATCAGCGTCACCTTGACGTTGATCAGCGGGTACCCCGCCAGCACCCCGCTCTTGGCCGCGCCCCGGGCGCCGGCGATCACCGATGGGATGTACTCCTTGGGAATCGCCCCACCGATGATGTTGTTCTCGAACGCCACCCCGTCCTCCCAGTCCCACTCGTTCTCCTTGGCCTGCTCGGGCGTGCAGGGCTCAACCGTGATCGTCGCGTCGCCGAACTGACCACGACCGCCGGTCTGCTTCTTGTGCAGCCCGCGCGCCTCGGCCGTGCCCGCGATCGTCTCGCGGTACGCCACGCGCGGCATGCCCACATTCACGCCGATCTTCATGTCGCGGATCAGCTTGTTCCGGATGATCTCCAGGTGCAGCTCGCCCATCCCCGCGATGATCGTCTGGCCCGTCTCCTCGTCGAAGTGCGACCGGAACGACGGGTCCTCCCGACGGATCGTCTGCAGCGCGTTGCCCAGCTTCTCCTTGTCCGCCTGGCTCTGCGGCTCAATGCTCATCGAGATCACCGGCTCGGGGAAGTCCATCCGCTCGAGCACGATCGGCTCATCCTGATCGCACAGCGTGTCGCCCGTGATCGAGTTCTTCAGACCCACCAACGCCACGATGTCCCCCGCGTCGGCGAACTCCCGCGCGATCCGTTCTTTCGCGTGCATCTCGAAGATACGGCTGACGATCTCGCGCCGCCCGTTGACGGGGTTGAGCACGCGCGACCCCTTGGCCAGTGTCCCCGAGTAGATCCGCGTGTACGTCAGGTCCCCGTGCTGGTCCGACACCACCTTGAACACCAACGCCGAGAACGGCGCCTTGGGGTCGTGCGGCCGAGTGAGCTTCTTGGTCTTGTCCCGCACGTCCGTGCCCTGGATCTCGGGCACCTCGGTCGGGTTCGGCAGGTAGTCGATCACCCCGTCGAGCAGACGTTGCACCCCGATGTACTTGAGCGCCGACCCGCAGAACGTCGGGAACACCGCCTGGCTGATCGTCCCCTTGCGGATCGCCGCACGGATCTCCTCCGGGGTGATCTCCTGTTCCATGATGAACTTCTCGGTCAGGTGGTCGTCCAGCTCCGCCGCTTTCTCCACCAGGTCGTGTCGCCACTTCCTGGCCGTCTCGACCATGTCCGCCGGGATCTCACGCTCCTCGACCTTCGCCCCGAGCTCCTCGGCCACGAAGTAATACGCCTTCATCCCCACCAGGTCGATGATCCCCTGGAACGTCCCCGCCTGCCCGATCGGGAGCTGCACCGCCACCGCGTTGGCGCCCAGCCGCTCCTTGATCGAGTTGAAAGAGAAGTAGAAGTCCGCCCCGAGCTTGTCCATCTTGTTGATGAAGCACAGCCGCGGCACCCGGTACCGGTCCGCCTGACGCCAGACCGTCTCGGACTGGGCCTCGACGCCCTCCTTGCCGTCGAACACCGCCACCGCCCCGTC
>JADZCW010000041.1 GCA_020851395.1 Phycisphaeraceae bacterium | reverse complement strand
GCCGCGACGACGTCTTGATACAGCGGCTCGCCCATCGCGCCCGGCTCTTTGGTCCGGTCGAGCACGGCGATCTTCTTCGTCGTCGCCGGGAAGGCGCCGAGAAAATCCTTCATCGAGAACGGCCGGTAGAGCCGGATCACCACCAGCCCCACCTTCTCGCCCTGGGCCACCATGTGCTCGATGGTCTCAATGGCCGTCTCCGCGCCCGAGCCCATCAGCACGATCACGCGCTCCGCCTGGGCGTGCCCGTGATACTCAAAGAGCTTGTACTGCCGCCCCGTGATCGCCGCCAGCCGATCCATCATCTTCTGCACGATCCCCGGGCAGGCGTCGTAGAACCCATTGCACGCCTCGCGGGCCTGGAAGAAGGTGTCCGGGTTCTGGGCCGTCCCGCGCACCTCCGGCCGATCCGGCGTCAGCGCCCGCTGGCGGTGACCGAGGAGCATCTCGTCCGTCACCATCACCCGCAGGTCCGCGTCCGACAGCTGCTTGATCTTGGCCACCTCCGACGACGTCCGCCACCCATCGAAGAAGTGCATGAAGGGCAGCCGACTCTCGAGCGTCGCCGCGTGCGCCACCGCCGCCAGGTCGTGCGCCTCCTGCACGTTCGACGAGCAGAGCATGGAAAAACCCGTCTGCCGGCAGGCCATCACGTCCGAGTGATCGCCGAAGATCGACAACGCGTGCGTCGCCAGCGTGCGAGCCGCCACGTGCATGCAGAAGCTCGTCAGCTCCCCCGCGATCTTGTACATGTTCGGGATCATCAGGAGCAGGCCCTGCGACGCCGTGAACGTCGTCGACAGTGAGCCCGCCTGCAGCGCCCCGTGTACCGAGCCGATCGCCCCAGCCTCGGACTGCATCTCCTGCACCAGCGGCACCGTGCCCCAGACGTTCTTACGGCCCTTGCTCGACCACTCGTCCGCCAGCTCGCCCATCGACGACGACGGGGTGATCGGGTAGATCGCGATGACCTCGCTCAGACGATGGGCGACCAACGCCGCGGCCTCGTTGCCGTCCACCGTGATCGTGCTGCCCTGGGCCACAAGTAGGCTCCTTTTCTGTTGTGCATGAAAACGAAACGTCCCGGCCCTTTGTCCGGACATTCCCCCATCAACTCAACGACCCAACGACACGTCCAGCGGATCGGCGACTGCCGAACGACCCGCTACCGCCAGGCCCGCCGAGATGGTCCTGGTCCGCCCCCCAGCCCATCCCCGTGACGACATGACAGCAGTATATCTTTTGTAGGTCCTCTCGTCTTCCCCCTGCCCTGACACGGGCTGCCGTCCCCTTGATAGGATGTCGATTAGATCGACCGCTGACCACGGAGCCCCCGGAGCCCCACCATGCCCATCGAGATCACCATGCCCCGCCTCTCGGACACCATGGAGGAAGGCACGCTCATCAAGTGGCGCGTGAAAGTCGGCGACAAGGTCTCCAGCGGCGACGTCCTGGCCGACGTCGAGACCGACAAGGCCACCATGGAGCTCCAAACCTTCGACGACGGCACCGTCGCCCAGCTCGCCGTCGAGGAGGGCCAGACCCTTGCAGTAGGAAAACTAATCCTGGTTCTGGCCGGCGAGGGTGAAAAAGTCGACACGGTAACCACCGGGGCATCTCGCAAGACAAGTGCGTCCACCACCGCAAGCGCACCTGCTAAAGCCCCCGGCTCTGCCGGGGGGTCTACCACCCCCAAACCCCATCATTCCGCCCCCACCGCCACGCTCGACCGCCCGCGCGTCAGCCCCCTGGCCCGCAAGATCGCCGAGGAAAAAGGCCTCGACCTCACCCACATCCAAGGCACCGGCCCCGGCGGCCGAATCATCAAACGCGACCTCCAGGCCGCCCCCACGCCCCAAGCCGCCGCTGTCAGCAGCGGCGGGTCGGCCGCCCCCTTGCCCAAGCTCGAATCGAAAACCACCGCCGTCTCGAACATGCGCAAGACCATCGCCCGCCGGCTGGTCGAATCCAAGACCACCATCCCCCACTTCACCGTCACTCTCAGCGTCGACATGGACGCCCTGCTCACCGCTCGCCAGTCACTCAACGACCTCTACGAGACCAGCCGCGGCAAACTCTCCGTCACCGACCTGATCGTCCGCGGCGTCGCCGTCGCCATCACCCGTCACCCCCTGATCAACGCCTCCTGGACCGACGCCGGCATCTCCCAATTCGGCCAAGTGAACATCGGCCTGGCCGTCTCGCTCCCCGCCGAGCGCGGCGGCGGCCTGGTCGTCCCCGTTCTGCGTGACGTGACCAACCGCACGCTCTGGCAGATCGCCGCCGAGGCCAAGCAGCTCGCCACCAAGGCCCGCACGTCCGGCCTCTCTCTCCAGGAGATGTCCGACGGCACCTTCACCGTCTCGAACCTCGGCATGTACGGCATCGACCACTTCGAGGCCATCATCAATCCCCCGCAGGCCGCCATCCTCGCCGTCGGCGCCACCCTCGAAAAACCCGTCGTCCGCCAGGGCAAGATCGTCGTCGGCAAGGAGATGACCCTCACCCTCAGCGCCGACCACCGCGTCATCGACGGTGCCATGGCCGCCGAGTTCCTCCAGACCCTCAAGAAGATCCTCGAAAACCCGATCACCCTGACCGCCTGACGGGATCTTCCCGTGCTCCACGTCACCAACGGCCACGCCACCGCGGACAAACTCGCCCAGGCGAACCTCCCCGGCCGCGTCGTCGTCTGGGCCGACGTCCTGCACGAGGGACCCTGCCCAGCCGGCCTGGACGACGCCGCCTGGCGAAAGACCCGCGCCGAGTTCCTCACCACCTGCGGCTGGTTCGACTTCGAGCGCAACCTCGAAACGATGCGCCTCTGGGACGAGGAGTTTGACGCTTACACCGGCCACGACGAACTGGTGCTCTGGTTTGAGCACGACCTGTACGATCAGCTCATCCTGATCCGCCATCTGTCACGCCTCGCCCAGCGTGGCGCACAGGGCGTGACCCTCAGCCTGATCTGCATCGGCGAATACCCCGGCATGCCGGACTTCCACGGCCTGGGCGAGTTGCTCCCCGACCAGCTCGCCTCGCTGCTCGACACGCGCCAGCCGATCACCAACGCCATGCTCGACCTCGGCCGGCGCGCCTGGGACGCCTTCACTTCACCCGATCCCGGAAAGATTGAAGAGGTGATCCAAGGCGACACCTCCGAACTGCCCTTCCTCGCCCCCGCCCTGCTCCGCCACCTCCAGCAGTTCCCCTCCACGCGCAACGGCCTGGGTCGCACCGAACAGCAGATCCTCGACGCCCTGGCCGACGGGCCGCGCACCGGCGTCAAGCTCTTTCGCCACGACACAGCCGCCGAGCAAGCCGTCTTCATGGGCGACGCCACCTTCTGGGTCTACGTCAAACGTCTGGCCCAAGGCCCGCAGCCGCTGGTCACGATCGATCGCCCCGTCGCCATGCCCGCGCCCGATGCCCACGACGGCTTCGACGCCGCTATGGCCCGCGCCCGCATCACCCTCACCGACATCGGCCGCCGGGTCCTCGCCGGCGAAGTCGACGCCCTTTCCCTTCGCCCCCTCAACCGCTGGCTCGGAGGCGTGCACCTCTCACCCGACGAGCCCGCCTGGCGATGGGATGTCAGCCAACGACGTCTACAGCCCGAGCCGTGATACGGTGATATTCCAGTGCCGCCCTCGATTCTTGTCGGCGTTCAGGCGTGAGATATCATGCGTCGATCTTCGCTGTCTCGCCGCCGGGTAACGGTTCCTACTCATCTGCTTAAAGCCCTCTTCCATGCCCATGAACATCCTCAATCCCTACGCCCAGACGTCCTTCGCCAACAACAACTGCCGGGGTCAGTGGCTCCGGGGCAACCTCCACACCCACACCACCTTCTCCGACGGAACCCGTCCCCGCCAGGAGGTCATCGACGACTACGCCCGACGAGGCTACGGATTCCTCATGCTCTCCGACCACGACATCCTCACCGCCGAGCCCGACTACGCCGCGCTCGACCCTCGCGGCATGGTCCTGATCCCCGGCAACGAGATCAGCGCCAACGGCCCCCACCTCCTGCACGTCAACGCCCGCACCCGCGTCGACCCCCGCCCGCTGCGTCAGGCCGTCATCAACGACGCCGTCGCCGACCGCGGCTTCGTCATCGTCAACCATCCCAACTGGCAGGAAAAATTCGACCACTGCCCCCTGGCCAGAATGTCCGAGTGGATCGGCTACCTGGGCCTGGAGATCTACAACGGCGTGATCAGCCGCCTCCATGGCAGCGCCTACGCCCTGGACAAGTGGGACATGCTCCTCTCCGCCGGCCGGCGACTCTGGGGTTTCGCCAACGACGACAGCCACGCCCCCTTCGACGTCGAGATCGGCTGGAACGTCGCCTTCGTCACCGACCACTCCCCCGACGCCATCCTGGACGCCCTGGTCGCCGGCCGCTTCTACGCCTCCACCGGCGTGACCATCTCCGACATCCGCGTGCAGGACGACACCATCACCGTGCGGGCCGAGAACGCCCAGCGCATCGTCGCCCTCCAGCAAGTCGGTAAACGCTTCGCCACCGCCGACGGCCCCGAACTCCGCGTCACCATCCCCCCCGACGCCGCCTACGTCCGCTTCGAGTGCTGGGGACAAGGTGAGCAATTCGCCTGGACCCAGCCGTTCTTGATCGAAAAGACCTGACCCCCAGAAATCCGGCGTCAGCCAGCAAAAAACCGCCAAGCGCCCTCGCCCTTGGCGGCTCATGTCTTGCTTACCCCGTACCCCGTACCCCGTACCCTGTACCCCAACACCCCTCCTCAATGCATCTCCGCCTCGCAAGTCCCGATCCCCGGCCGATAGTAATTGAACTGCACGTTCGGATGCTCGGCCAACAGCGACATCGGGCAGGAGCTATCCGCGATCTTCTTGCTGATCATCAGCGCCGTCAGACGCATGCCAAAGGGGTTATCGTGCATCCCCGCCTGCCAGATGCTCACCCGCTCTGCCTTCCACGTCTCGACCGGCCCTACCGTCGCCGCCTGCGTCGGCACTAGCGCCACCTGCCCGCCGCCGCTCGTCCGCGCGTTCTGGATGATGGTCATCGGGTGCAGGTCCGTCACGCGTGCCGTGAGCTTGCGGTACTCCGCCGGCGAGGGTGGCGCATCCTTGTACGCCCCGCCGCGCCGCGGCGGATC
>JADZCW010000040.1 GCA_020851395.1 Phycisphaeraceae bacterium | reverse complement strand
TAGATCAGCCCGAAATACGCCAGCAGAAAGTCGTTCGACGACGACGCTCCAAGATGCCGGCGAGCCGCGACGATGCCCGGATTCCCCGCCCCATGCGTCCTTCTCGAATGCTTCGCGAGATGAATCGGCGGCCCCGGTGGGATGACCTGACAGCGTTCGGCGGCTCCGAAATCGACTTTCTTCAGCCGCTCGCGATGATCATCGCCCAGGCACGCCAGCGCATCGCTGTCCGAGGCAAGTGTGCCCAGATGATAGTTCCCCGCCCGCCCGCCTCGGCCGCGGAGCAACCTGTGCACGACCCGGCTGATCAAGCTCTGTGACGCCGTGTCCGCCCCCGAAACGCTCATCAGAACGCTGACCACCGGCGCCCCGCGCAGCACGCGCTTTGCCAACGTCGGCAGGAAGGTGATCATCGGCTTGCGCTGATAGATCCACCCGACATACACGACATACACCGCATCGAACCGTCCCGCCCTCAGGAATCGCCGCACCCGCGGCCAATCCCGCCACGACCACCCGGGCATGATCGGGTGCACCGTCAGCCGCTGGGCTGGGCGCGTGCTGATCCGTCCGTGTTCCTCACCCGGAACGTTCGCCCCCGTCAGCACGTGAACATCCATCCCCGTCGCAGCCAGCTGCCGGCTCAGGTGCAGGGCATACTCCGCCTCGCCCGAGCGGTGGGGGGGCCAGACGCCGCAGACGACCGCCACTTTTTTGAGTGTGCTAGGCATCGCTGCTCCGCGGCTAAGCCGCCCTCCGGGAGGTCTGGGCCTGCGGGATGGCCAGGATCGCTTGGTACCAGTCAAGATAAGCCCGCGTCTGCTGGTTCAGGTCAAAGCACGCGTCCGCACGATTGAGCGCCGCCCGCCCGATGAGCTGCCGACGCGTCGCGTCCGCGAGCAGCCACACCGTCCGGCTGGCCATCGCCTCGTCGTCGCCCGCCGGCACGAGGAAACCGTCCAACCCATCGCGGACCTGCTCCGGCACCCCGCCGACCGCCGTGGCCACCACCGGCAGCCCGCACGCCATCGCCTCGAGGATCACCGTCGGGAACGTGTCGACCCTCGCCGCGTGCAGGTAGACGTCCGCTGCCTGGTAATAGCGAGCCACCTCAGACGGGTTCGTCACCGGCGGGATGAACCGCAGCTCCGCCCGCCCGATCCGCCGCGAAGGCGCCTCCTCACCGAGCGCCACCAGAACCAACTCTCGCTCGGGATCACCGGCCGTCTTGCCGCCCCCAAGCCGTTCGAGCACCCGCTCGAGCATGGCGTAGTCTTTGAATGGATTCCTCCGCACCCCATTGGCAGCAAACAGCAGGATGTCCGCCTCCCGCGGAAGCCCCAGCGCAGCCCGCGCCGCGTCGCGATCGCCCGGCCGGAAGATCGACAGGTCCACGCCGTTGGGAATGACCCGCGACTCGACCACCGCCGGCGCGAGCATCGACTGCTCGACCTGCCTCATCAGCCACCGCGACGGCGTGGCGACACGCAACCGGCAGCGAGCGTAGAGATCGCGCTTCAGCCGCCAATTGCCAGCCGTCGCGTCGCGGCGGACCGAGGGATAGATCGACAGGTCCGGGCACCCGCCGCACCCCGTCCGCCACCGTGTGCAACCGAGGCTGTGGGCGCAGTGCCCGCTGAGCATCCACGCGTCGTGCAGCGTGATGAGCACCGGGATCTTGCCGCTCAGTCGCGGCAGGCAGCGAAGATCGAAGTACCCGCCGTGAAGGTTGTGGGCGTGGAGAAGTCGCGGCGTGAACCCCGCCTGCTCGAGCAGGTGCCACGAGCCCGGGAACCCGAAATCCTCGCGCCCCAGCCGACGCCGCAGCGTCCGGCCCGGTTGCGCCACCGCCCGCAGCAGCTGAGCGACGCGGCCGGGGATATCCGGCCAGCGATCACTCGGGTGCAGACAGTCCGCCAGGCTCAGGCAGAGCTGCGTCGCAAAACCATGACGCGTCGCCTGGTCGATCTGGAACACGCCCGGCTCGATGCTTCGGCGTCGTCCAACGGCAAGCTTGGCCTGCACGCCCAGCCGCAGCAGGGCATGATGCAGGCTCAGCGCCACGCGTTCGGCGCCCCCGCCGATGTCCGACGAATTGACCTGGAGGATCTTCACGGGCGTGCAGCCTCCAGGGGTTTGCTCGATCGACCGTTCATCCGCCAGAATGGCACGAACCGCTTGGCATGCCCGACGAGCCAGCCCTCGCAGATCAGCATCCGCCGCCGACACCGGCGGAACATCCGATCGAAGGGCTCAAGCACTTTGAGCGCCGTCACCGCCGCTCGGTACCAACGTCGGCGGAGAAGGGCGTCGATGTCATCCGTCCGCCGCAGCTCAACGTTCAGCCGTCCCGTCGCGAGATCGTCAATGAGCGTGCGGATCTGTTCTGGGTGCTCGCCCGTGAATCGTTCGAGCCACCCCGGCAGGTCATACACGTTGTGACAGTGCAGCGGCCAGTCCAGCTCCATGTACGCCTGCCGCGCCCAATCCACCAGGCCCTTGCGCCGGCACCATGCCGCCGCGGCGTAGTACGCGCTCTTGCCGAGCACCTGCGACGGCAGCACCAGCGAGTAGTGATAGAGATGCAGTCCCATCCGACGCGTTTCGCGGGCGCTGAGCCAATGCCCCCGCCGCACGTCCCGCCCCTGATCGTCGACCACCGTCGGCGGCCGGTGCGCCATGTACCGATACCCCGGCCCCCACTTAAAGAGCCGGTGAAACTCCTGCCCCCCGCGCCGCAGGTACCAGCCGTCGACAAACGCGTCGAACCCGCCCCAGAACTGCACCTGGTGGAAGCTCATCGCCGTGATCGACGGATCCTCCTCGAGCATGTCCAGCACGCGGGCCATGTCGTCCGCCCGGTAGAACTCATCCGAATCGACCTGCCAGAGGTAATCCCCCGTGGCCGCCGTCGCGTACGCTCGTGACTGCTCGTCCTTCTCGCCCGGCCAGAAGCCGTCGGAGTGGCCGCGATCCTCCGCCGTGATGACCGTGATCTTGCCCTCGGGATCCTCCTCCGCCCGCATGCGTCGCAGCGTCTCGAGCGTGCCGTCGGTCGAGTGTCCTTCCGGGGTCGCCACCGCAGCCGCCCCGGGGCACGCCCCCTCGACCACCAGGATCTGGTGCGCAAACGGATACAGCGCCCGGATGCAGTAAGGCAGGAAGGGCTCGCCATTGAGCACGATGATGCCGAAGCTCACGCGGGGTCGGCTCACGGTTTGATCCCCCAGGCGATGATCTGCCGCCGGCGCAGCCGCACCGACGTCCACCAGCACAGCGCGTCGAACCACCGCACGGGCAGTTTGCTGTCCCAGTACTCCCACGACCGCTCGGGCCACGCGTGCGTCAGGACGCTGACCTGCCCGACCTTGTACCCCGCCTCCGCCATCAGATTGCCCAGCAATCGAGGCGACCAGGTGTACAGGTGTCGGTTGATGTCCGGCTTGGTGAAGGTCCGCTGCGTCCGCCAGTCGTCGATGGGCAGGCACAGCACCACCCGCCCCTGCGGCCGCAGCACGCGTCGCATCTCCACCAGCGACGCCAGCGGCGAAGGCACGTGTTCGAGCACGTGATTGGACACAATCACGTCGACGCTGTCGTCCCACACCGCGGCCAGGGACTCGTGACACGTCAGCCCCATCGCGATCGCCGTCGCCCGCGCCGCCGGGTTGACCTCCACGCCGATCCGCTCCCGCGCGTCGAGGTGGGCCAGCATCGACCCGTTGCCGCAGCCGAAGTCCAGCACCACGTCGTCCTGATCGACGAAGGCCGCGAACTTGCGGGCGTTGATCCGCCCCCGCCGCGACCCGCCCGCGTTCTGGTAGGCGAAGTACTGCCGCCCGGCCTGGCCCTGGTAGTGCGAACTCGGTGTGGCGATCGTTGTCATGCTCATGCTCACGGTCCGATTGTGGTCGGTGGTTGTTGGTTCAGGCCGCCCTGGCGGCGGAGCGACTGCCGCTCGCCGCCTCCCGGGCGCGCAGGAGGTTGTCCAAGGGTTTGAGGGTCAGGTACGCAAAATATGCTTCGAGCCGGCGTTCCCGCGCCCCCCGCGCCAGCCGCGGCGTCCAGCGCTCGGCCGCGAGACTCAGCAGCCCTTGCGTGGCCGCCCCGGTGAGGGTCCGTCCCGCGACGTGCCGGTTGATCCGCCGCACGTAATCCCGCCGCACGATCTGTCCCAGCAGCCGTTCATCGAGCGCCGGCGGGGCCACGCGTTCCATCGCCCGCAGGTTCAGCGTGTTCGATCGGCTAGACGCCAGCCCCATCGACTCGAAGTCCACGCCCTGACGCGCGAAAAAGTCCCGCTGCCACTGCCGATTCCGCCGCCGCTCTTCGGGCAGCCGCACCATCGACATCGCCACCTCCACGTCCAGGAACGGCGACCAGGGCCGCAGCCCCAGGGTCCCCGGGACCACCAGCAGGTAGCGTAGCAGCACCATCTTGAACCGCACGAGCTCGACGATGCGCATGGCTGGGTCGTTCAGCAGCTCGCGTCGCTCCGCCAGATACGCCCGCGCCTCGTCATCAAGTCCGGGGGTGGGGCCGGGGGCGGGGGGAAGCAGGCACTGCGAGGCGTCGGCGTTCATGCCGTGCGCGTAGCCCAGCCGGGTAAGGTCGTCGGGGGTTTCGATCGCCGGCAGGGGGGCGCTGCCCGCCCAGAGGTCCCCGACGATCCCGCTGAGCATGGGCGATCCATACGCCACCTCGGCGAGCACCTTGCGGTAGAACTCGATCTGATACATCCCGTGCGCGTGCGTGCTCGGGCCGAAGAGCTGGTCCCAGGCGTCAAACTCGCGGTGATAGTCGCCCAACTCGATCATCCGCCATCGCGTGCCGAGCGTGCGTGCCAGGGCCTGGGCGTGGACCACCTCGGTGGACTGCGACGGCTGATCGCTCAGGCCATAGGTGAACGACCGCACGCGTTGCCGGTCGCGGATCATCAGCGTCAGCAGCCGGGAATCAAAACCGCCGCTGGTGGGGATGACGATCTCCCCGCCGGACTGCGCCTCCCACTGACGCACGCGCTCGCTGAGCAGGTCGAGCACGTCATGTTCCTGCGTCGTCCGTCCAAGCCAGGCCAGCGCGGGGTCCGCGTCTCGCTCAACCCGCAGCGCCCCCCCGTCGCGGATCAGCCGGCAGCAGGGCGGCAGCATCCGCACGTGCCGCACGGGCGTCCGTCCCAGCACGCTGTAGCCGAACGCCAGGTAATGGCGAAGCCCCTGCCCGTCGAACTCGAAGTCCGCCGGGTCGAAGACGTCCTGGATGCGCCGGCCGACCGCTCCGGTCTTCTCGTGATAGAACACCGGCTCCGACGCCAGCCAGTCGGTGACCGCCAGAGGTTGTGTGTGGGGAGCGGCCGGGCTCATGCCGCCTCCCTTCCGCTGGGCGGGGTGACTGACCAGGGCATGTGCCGATCCGCCAGCTCGCGCGTCTGTTTTGTTCGATAGTCCGACCGTTCGCCCCCCAGCACGCCGAGCGCCTCGGCGATCGCGTGCTGATGGCTCGGGCAGGCCAGCAGCACGTGCCAGAGCAGGAGGTCCCAGTTCCGCGGAGGCTGCGCCGTCTCGGCCTTGCCGATCCGCCGCAGGCTCGACCACCACGACGGCCGTACGCTTGCCCGACCACCGACCCCGCCCAGTCGCAGGTACTGCCGGTAATGATGCTCATACCCCCGGATCGCCGATTCTTGCCACAATCCGTGCAGCAGCGTCTGGTCCTTGAGCGGCGCCATCGCGTCGCGCCAGTATTCCGTTACCTCGGCTTCCGCCAGGCCGCGGGGCTCCAACATCAGGCACCCATCGCGCTCCACGCAGCGGAACGCCAGCAGCTCCGCCTTGGGCCGGTTGTGGCTCCATCGGACGTCCGCCCCGACCGACCACAGCCCGTGCGGCCGATCCTTCCAAGCCGCTGGATCGACCAGCGCATTACCCAGCCCGTAGAAGATCAGCCCGTCACGGTAATGCTCATACCCCTGCGGCACGTGGGCGTGGTGCCCGTGCACCACCGCCGCCCCGGCGTCGATCCACGAGCGATACAGCTCCCGCTGCCACGGCGCCGGCCAGGGCGCCGCCTCGAGCGCTGCGTGAACGCTCACCACCACCGCGTCCGCCTGCTCGCGGGCCCGGGCAATGGCCCCATGCACCCACGGACCCAGCTCCGCCACGCCCGCCCGCTGCGCCGTCGCCACGCCGAACTGAGCCTCGGCGCAGGCGATCACCGCCACGCGCGTGCCGTGGTCGTCGATCATGATCGGCCGGCGGGCCTCTTCGAGGCTTCCGCCCGCTCCGACGCCCACCCAGCGCCGCAGCGCCAGTTGCACCATCGTGCTCGTGAGCCCCTCGGCCCCGAGGTCCATCAGGTGGTTGTTGGCCAGGCTCGCAGCCACGGGCCCGCTGGTCATCGGCAGCGTGCCCGAATAGAGCGTCGGCCCGGCCTTGGCCGCGGGCGTCGGCGGCGTCGCACGATCCCAGACGGGCCCCTCAAGGTTGCACAGCACCCAGGCGTCGCCGAAGTCCATGCGCGACGGCCATGCCCCCGGGCAGATGTCACCGAGCAGGATCACTTGGCAGCCTCCACGTAACACGATGAGAAACGCGGATGAATGTCCTGTGCCGCGTCGTACTCCCGCGTCCAGGCCTCCGTGAAGCCCGCCCGCCGCACCTTGGCCACGATCGACGCCGCGTCGAACAGCGACCGGTGCTCCCCGTCACGGTGCAGCAGCCACGCGATCCGGTCGAACGGCGTCTCGTACAGCTCGTCCGTTCCCGCCGGCACATCGAAAATCTTCTCGTGCAAGAACGCTTCATCCCCCCGGCGATACGCGTCGAGGTAGGGGTCCACGTGCGGGATCGTGAAGCTCAGCCGCCCGCCGTCCCGCAGCACGCGATGTGCCTCGCGCAACACGGTCATCACCGCCGTCAGCGGCAGATGCTCCAGGCAGTGGTCCGACCGGATCTCGGCGACGCTCTCGTCCGGGAACGGCAGCCCCCAGCACAGGTTCCAGTGCAGGTCCGCCGACGGGCACAGGTCCACCCCGACGAAGCCCGCCCGCGCCTGCCCGCCGCAGCCGAGGTCCAGCCGCAGCGGCGAACGCTCTGCGTACAGCCGCTTCGCCGCCGCCAGCCCGCGCCGACGCAACACCTGGTCTTCCCTGCGTTGCAGGGCGTCCTCCGCTCGTCGGACCAGTCGCAGCAGCCCCTGGGTCATCTTCATGCTCCTCGCTTGCCACGCGGTCCTCATGCCGCCGCCCGCGTCTTGCCCGCCACGGGCAGCACCGCCCGGTAGTCCCCCCAGAACGATTGGTGGATCGCCTTGGGGTCAACGGCCTGCGTCGATCCATCGACCCGCACCAGCTCGAACTGGCACCCCAGCGCCAAGAGCGGGTTGAGCACGTCGTCGATCGTGTGCCCGAGCCCCTCGAGCGGCTTCTGGGAGATTTCAAAGTAGATCTCACCCACCGCCCCGCGTCCGATCAGCCCCCGCGCCCCGGCGAGCACCTGCGGCTCAGCCCCCTCGGCGTCGATCTTGAGCACGTCGATGCGGTCGATGCCGTTCGCCCGGCAGTACCCGTCGAGCGTTACCGTCCGCACCGGCACGCTGGCCACCGGACGTCGCCCGTCGAGCTCGAACCGCCCGAGCGTGCTCCAGCCGCGGGCCTCGTGCCCGAACTGCTGCAGCTCAAGCTGGCCCTCGCGGTCGAACACCGCCGCATGGACCACCGTCACGTTCGCCGGCGAGCCGTTGCGGCGAAGATTCAGCAGCAGCCGTGCGTGATTGTCCGGGTCCGGCTCAAAGCAGATCACGCGTCCCGTCGGCCCGACCGCCCGACTCGCCGCGATGGTCACCGCGCCCCGGCAGCCGCCGATGTCGACGACCGTCTGACCCGCCCGCAGCCGCGACTGCAAGCACCGGATCAGCCCACGGTCATCGAACCCGTGCCTCAGCGTGTGTGCCGGCCGCTCGCGGGCCTCGAACAACAGCTCGAACCCGCACGGGTGCCGCACCGGCACGTACCGGCGAAGCACGCGGCCGAGGACCCACTCCGCCCACCATTCGCGTGGCGGCAGCAGACGACCCAGACTCAGGCGGCCCTGAGCGGTTGGCATGCCCAATCTCCTTCAACCAGCACGGGGCTGTGGCCGGGGTGGCCCCCGCAGCCGGTGCCGAAAAAGTCGCCGTCCTCGACGCTCAATCCCCCCGCCACGAGGTTGTCGCTCACACGCCCGTCCACCTCGATGTTCAGCCCCACCTCGTACTGACCCGCCGTCAGCGGCAGTCGCGGGATCACGCAAGTGAACTCCCCCTCACCGGTCAGGTCGTCAAACCGCTGCCCGGTGAAGTTGCTGCGGTGCAGGATCAACGACACCCCCCGGCTGTCCCGGATCGCGAAGCTTGGAACGACCCGGCTCACCGCCGACCCACCCCGCACGCGATACCCGATCGCCAGCACCAGCTTTTGCCCGCAGATCGCATGGTCGATCGTGTGCCCCTCGGTGTCGCGGAGCTGCATCGACCGGATGGTGATCCGCCCATCCCCCTGGCGGACCGTGTGACTGAGCAGGTTCTGCGATCCGTTCTGCGGACGCAGGCTCCGCAGGTAACGCCCCACGCCCTCGGCCGTATCGCCCGCGTAGGTCACCCGCCCGCCGTCGAGCATCACCACCCGGTGGCAGAGACTCTGGATCGCAGCCATCTGGTGGCTGACCAAGAGCACGGTCCGTCCCTCGCCCGCTACTTCGCTCATCTTCCCCAGGCACTTTTTCTGAAAACCCGCATCGCCCACCGCCAGCACCTCGTCGACGATCAACACCTCGGGCTCGAGGTGCGCCGCTACCGCGAAGGCCAGCCGCACGTACATCCCGCTCGAATATCGTTTGACCGGTGTGTCCAGGAACCGGCCCACCTCCGCGAAGTCCACGATCTGGTCGAACTTCGCCGCGATCTCCCGCCGGCGCATCCCCAGGATCGCCCCGTTGAGGAAGATGTTCTCCCGCCCGCTCAGCTCCGGATGGAACCCCGTCCCGACCTCCAGCAGGCTCCCGACGCGCCCGCGCAGGGTCACCTTGCCCCGCGTCGGCTCGGTGATGCGGGAGAGGATCTTGAGCAAGGTGCTCTTGCCCGCGCCGTTGCGGCCGATCACCCCCAGCACCTGCCCGCGCTCGACGGCGAAGCTCACGTCGTGGAGCGCCCAGAAGGATTCGTCCAGACGATCAGGCGACGCCCTGCCGAGACGGCGCAACCGACCCAGCGCACGACGCCCCGCGCTCACCAGCGCCTCGCCCATGTTCACCTGCGGGTCGCGCAGGCGACCGAGCAGGTAGCGCTTGCTCAGGTTGTCGATCTCGATCACGTACTGACTCATCCTGCGTTCCTTCATCAACCCATGACGCCATCCGCACCGGCGTCCATTTTCGGGGGGTCAGACCACGTCCGCGAAGCGGCGCTCCATTCGCACAAAGTGCATCAGCCCCACGACCAGGGCCAGGCAGCCCGTCGTCGCGGAGATCGACCAGTGCATCCACGGGATCGGCGTGTCCAGGATCACCGCCCGGAACGCCTCGATCACCCCGCCGATCGGGTTGAGCGACAGCAGAGCCTGGAATTCTTCCCGCACGATTTTCACCGGATAGATCACCGGCGTCAGGAAAAACCCGACCTGCAGCATGAACCCGATCACGTGCCTGAAGTCGCGGTACCAGACCGTGATGCTCGCCAGCAGGATCCCGATCCCCAGCACCGCCGTGAGCGTCGAGGCCAGCAGCAGCGGCAAGAGCATCAGCTTCCAGCTCACCGCCACGCCGAACCATGCCATCATCCCCGCCAGCACCAGCAGACCCACAGCGCAGTCCACCAGCGGCGCCCCGACGGCCGCGATGGGCACCGCCAGCCGGGGGAAGTACGCCTTCTGAATGATCCCCGCGTGTGTCACCAGGCTGTTGCTCGCCGCCGTCACCGCCGTGGAGAACAGCGTCCACGGCAGGAGCCCCGCGATGACGAAGATCGGGTAGGGGATCCCGTGCACGTGCTGCGCCACCCCCAGCAGCCGCCCGAAGAAGAGGTTGAGCACCACCATCGTCATCAGCGGCTGGAGGATCGCCCAGGCCGCGCCCAAGGCGGTCTGCTTGTAGCGGACCTGCACGTCGCGCAGGCCCAGCAGCAAGACCAGGTCGCGGTAGTCCCACAGCTCGCGCAGCTCCCCGAGCCAGCTCCGTCGGCCGGGGCGGAGAACAACCTCTCGCCCGGGCGGCGCGGCATGAGCGCCGGCGGCCGGGGTCACGGGATCAACGGTAAGGGGCATGACAGCTGACAACGTCCAGACACTCCTGACTCTGCCCCGGCGTGGTGTCCTGTCGGCTCGGTGGTGGCACAGTGCCACCCTGCGCCGACGGTTTGCCCGGTCGGTAAATCCGTTACAGACCGCAAGGAAGACATCGTCCTAACATCCCGACCACTTAACGCCCCAGGCCCCCGGGGCGCGGATTAGCAAAGGGTTTACGTCGCCTGCCGACCCCTTGGCCTGGGGCAGAGGCTCCGATAACCCGTCTTGGGGGATGTACCAAGCTCTGGCGCGTCGTTATGCCCCAAAATGAAACGGCCCCGTCGCTCGGAGCGAAGGGGTCGTTTCACGTCTGCGTCACGCACGCACAAGGAGGAAAGGAGAAGTCACAAGTCTGATCTGCTGGGCAGGGGTCGCGTTCCCGCCCGCTTCACCCCTTTCTACGGAGGGGGTGCCAGGGCGGTTCGGCGAAAAACGAAAAAAATCCGTCGCCTGGCAGACGGTGATCGGACGTTTTTATCGTCAAGCTCGGGCCCCAGCGTTAGGCCGGGGGCGGGAAATTACATCCCGCCGGGTCAGCCGGTCAACGGGGGATGCAGGTCAGGGGAAATGTTGCGTCGCGGAAGGGGGGCTCAAAGCGGGTGACCGGATTCGAACCGGCGACATTCAGCTTGGGAAGCTGACACTCTACCAACTGAGTTACACCCGCACGGCGGTCGGCAGGGGGGCCGGCCGACGGGATTTATTGTCCCGGCTGGGCACGGGGTGTCAAGCGGTTGAAACAGCCAGGTGCCTCACGGCTGGCAGGGGCAGGTGAGAATTCCCGCTGGTCGTTGAGCCCACGGAATCCGTCGCTTCACACCGTCGCGGCTTCGCCGGCCGCCAGGGTGGGGGTTGCGACCTGCTGAGCCGTCGTCGAGGCCGGCAGGGGAGTCGCGGGCTGCCGATGCGCCATCGCCCGGGCCACGTGCACCGCCCCGAGCACCAGTACCAGCAGCACGAACGGCGTCAGCGCGAACGCCGGCGACGATGCGTCGTCCAGCAGCATGCTCGCCAGCTGCCACGACGAGTCCAGCGGAGAGATCTTCAGCAGCCACTCGCACATGGCGTCCATGAGGTAGCCCTGGCCGAAGATCATCCCGATCATGCACCCGACGACGAACCAGTGCATCGCGATTCCCCGCCAGCGGGCGAGGCTGCTACGCCCCTGGAACGTCAGATGCAGCTCGCGCAGCGGCATCCAGAGGACCAACAGAAGGTAGAAGATGCCGCCGATGCCCGTGCTGGGAAGACCCGCTGCCATGACTAATGTCCCTTCTCAAAAACGGCCAGCGGCTTGCGAAGGATCAGTTCGCTCCACGCCGCCTCGAGCATGAATACCGAGTTGACCAGTCGAAGCACGAAAAAACCCGGGAGGCTGATCAGCGCCTTCCAGAATTGCCCACGTCGAGCCGCCCCGATCAGCACCGGCACCGCCACCACCGGCGCGTCGATGAAGTAGAGCAGCAGGTAGATCGGGTGCAGCAGCACCGCCAAGAGCGGCAGCAGGAACAGATAGACAATCGACGCGATCAACGCGTCCCACATGCCCACCGCGATCATCGAGCGGAGGTAGGGTTGATCGAGCACCATCCGCCAGTGAATCCGCATGCACTGGAAGAAACCGTGCGACCAGCGTTTGAGCTGCTTGCGGAGGAAGTGGAAGTCGTGCGGCTCGATCGGGTAGCAGACGGCCTTCTCGACGAAGGCGATGTTGTATCCGTTGGCGAAGAAGGTCCAGGTCAGGTCCAGGTCTTCGGCAACGGTCCGCGGCTGCCAGGCGCCGATCTTGCGCAGCAGGTCCGTGCGGTAGATCGTGAAGCAGCCCGAGGCGATCATCGGCCGGTGGTAGTGATTCTGGATCGCCTTGCCGAAGGTGAAGGCGAAGAGGTATTCGACGTACCGGCCGCGCTCCCAGATGGTCTTGACGTAGCGGGGCAGGACCATGCCGCACGCCGCCCCGTTCTTCGGGTCCGCCATGGGGGCGAGGATGCGCTCGAGGGCGTCGGGGGCCAGCGTTGTGTCGGCGTCGATGGCCAGCACGAACTCGGTGTCGATCTGCTTGAGCCCGAAGATCTGTGCCCCGGCCTTGAAGCCTGTGTTCTTCTCCGGCCGGATGACCGTCGCCCCCAGGTCGCGGGCGATCTGTCCCGTGTTGTCCTTCGAGCAGTCGTCGACGACGAGGATGACGGTGGGCTTGACGGTCTGTGCTTGGAGGCTCTTGATCGTGTCGGCGATGCTGGCCGACTCGTTGTAGGCCGGGATCAGGACCGTCACCCCTGGCCGCAGTGTCTGCCCGGCAGGCGTCTGCACGGTCCCCGTCGACAGGCTCGCGCGCGTCGACGTCGCAGCGGGCTCCGACCCGGTCGGGGCGGAGGGGTCAAGTAGGGCACCAGCGCTGTCGTGGCTGCCACGACCTTGCATCTGCACACCTTGTGTGATCTGACCGAATGGCTCGGCGGTGGGTGACTCTGGCGAGTTCGCCGATAGGGGGGCTGGCACCAGTGACGGTACTAAAGTTCTGAGTTTACCTTGTGCTTATAAAAATGCCACTAATGAAGTTGTCAGTGCGGATAGGGGAGTCAAACCTGGCGCTTGATGATCAGAATGAGCACCCATCGCCGCCGACCTCTTGAATCAGCCTTAGAGGCCGTTCTTTTAATCTTTTCGTCGATGGCTTTTCGCCGCGGGAGGCCTGGCGATCCCTCGCTCCCGCTTGACAATAAGTTCACGTTATCTACAGTATTCGTTCTGACTTGCGTCCGTGTACGACCGGAGCGTGACCTGTGCATGATGCGCTGCGACATTCCGGCCTGAGGCCTCGGGTACATTGATGGCAGCGGCAGCCACCGAGCTTGCCGCCGCCGTCGAGCCTGTTCCGCAGGCTCCCAAGGCGTCTGGACCCCCCAAGTTCCCGCGGGCGACTGCCCGCTGGACCTGGGAACCCCGCAAAGGAGGGGATATGGTTTAGGCGCAGGTGTGCATCGCGGTCGACCCGTTGTCGGGAGGTCTGCCCCGTAGGCAGGCGAGTTCCGCTCGACGGGTCAGGCGCAGGCCACGAACGCTCTGGGCGGATCGTGGTTTGTTTTTTTAAGAGGCATTGCCGCCCCGGTTCATCCCCCCAGGAGACCCCGCAAGAGAACCCCATCCCGACTCGACGCTCGATTCGACAACCTCACGACCGAACAACTTGAAACACACCGACCGGGCGACAGGCCCGGCGGGCAAGGACAGCGACATGAACGGCCAAGAACTCGTACGACTGGTGGACTCGATCTCCCGCGACCGCAACGTGGACAAGGAGTCGCTCTTTTCGGACATCGAGCAGGCGATGATCTCCGCCGCCCGCAAGCACTTCAACGCCGTGGACACCGACGAATTCACCTCGCAGGTCGATCGCATGAGCGGCCAGATCCGTCTGTGGCGCGGCGGCGAGGAGGTCCCCCTGGCCACCCTCGGCCGCATCCCCGCCCAGACCGCCAAGCAGGTCATGATCCAGCGCTTCCGTGAGGACGAGCGTTCGAGCATCTACAACGAATTCGCCGGCCGCGTCGGCGAGCTGATCACCGGCACCGCCCAGCGCTACGAGGGCGGCGCGTTGGTCATCTCGATCGGCCGGGCCGAGGGCTTCATGCCCCGCAGCGAGCAGATCCCCGGCGAGCAGCACCAGCCCGGCGAGCGTGTCCGCTGCCTGATCCTCGACGTCCGGGACGTCGGCAACCAGGTCAAGATCGTGTTGTCGCGGGCCAACCCCGACTTCATCAAGCGACTGTTCGAGGTTGAGGTTCCCGAGGTGGCCGAGCGCATTATTGAGGTCAAGGCCATGGCCCGCGAGCCCGGGCACCGGACCAAGATCGCCGTCAGCTCCATCGACTCGAAGGTCGACGCCGTCGGCGCCTGCGTCGGCGTGCGAGGCAGCCGCATCAAGAACATCGTCGACGAGCTTGGCGGCGAGAAGATCGACATCGTCCGCTGGAACGAGTCGAGCCAGATCCTCATCCAGCACTCGCTCAAGCCCGCCGAGGTCGTCGAGATCAGCCTCTGCTTCGAGCTCGGGCGCGCCACCGTCGTCGTCAACGAGGACCAGCTCTCGCTGGCGATCGGCAAGCGGGGGCAGAACGTGCGCCTGGCCGCGCGCCTGACCAACTGGGACATCGACATCCTCACGCCGGCCGAGTTCACCAAGAGCCTGGACACCATGCAGGCCACGCTCTTGACCGTCGAGGGCGTCGTCGAGGAGAAGATCGATCGGCTCGCGGCCTTGGGCGTCATCAGCGTGTTCGACGTTGAGGAGGTCGGACCGACGTTCCTGTCCGAGGCCCTCGAGTGCACGTCCGAGCAGGCCGAGCAGGTGATCAAGGTCGCCGCCGAGAAGGGCAAGATTGTCGCCGAAGAGCAGCAGAAAGAGAAGGAAGAGTCCGAGCGGCGTCGGGCCGCGGAGCTGGCCGGCGGCATCGTCGACGGCGAGGCGGGCGAGGCTCAGGCGGCGGCATTGCTGGGGCAGGGGCCTGCTCCCGTTCCGGAAGGGGCGCCGGCCGAGGGCAGCATCCTGGACATGCTCGAGGCGCGCAAGAGCGAATTGCCCTCGGAAGCCGCCGAAACTCCGGAGGCCTCGCAAGCGTCGGATGCCCCGTCCGAGTCCTCGGGCGAGCAATCGCCGGAGCAGCCGGAACAGGACAAGAGCGCTTGATCGTGATGGGGAGGATAGACGAGCCGGCGGCGCGTTCTCGCCGCACGGTGGTTGGGCCGGTCGGTCAGGAAGGAGTCTATTTTGGCTAAGGCCAAGCGGATCTTCGAGGTCGCCAAAGAGCTGGGCGTGTCGAGCAAGGCGATTGTGGACAAGTGCCAGGCCGAGGGCGTGCCCGGCATCCAGAACCACATGTCGACCGTCAAGCTGGGGCTGATCCAGACCATCAAGGAATGGTTCAGCCAGGAGAGCGAAGCGCACACCGCCATCGAGACGGCCGAGAAGGTCGATCTGACCAAGGTGCGCAAGGCCCGCGCCCGCGCCGGCCATCGCAAGAAGGAAGACCACGCCGAGACGGCCTCGGCCGGCGCCGCCACCGCCGAGCAAGAGCCCGAGACGTCCGAGGCTGATTCCAGCCTCGAACACCCCGCCGTCGATGCCCCCGCCCGCGAGTCGGCCGAGGATGTTCCGGCCCATCCTCACGCGATCGCGCCATCCATTGAACCGCCCGCGGAGGCCTCGCACGCACCGGAGGCCGCTCCCGCGGCCGGACACGCCACGCCCGCGCACCCGCACGGCGAGGCCAAGGCCCGCGCCGTCGCCCCGCTCGACACCCGCCGTGCCGCGCCCCCGGCGCCGATCGGCCGGCCGAATGTCCCCGACCGCCCCACGGTCGTCCGCCCCGCCGGCGAGAAACTCGACAAGCCCAAGGAGGCCGTGCTCAAGGGCCCGCGCGTCGTCCGCATCGAACGTCCCGACCAGGTCCAGGCGCCGCGCCCCAAGCGCGGCCCGGCCGGCTCGGGCGGCGGCGGTCAGACCGACGAGTCCGACGACGGCGAGATCTCCCGTTCGCGCGGCCCGGCCCGTGGTCGCGGCGTCGGCGGCAAGCAGGCCGCCGGTGAGGCCGAGGGCTCGGCCGGCAAGAAGGCCGGCGGCAAACGCCGCTCCCTGACCACCCGCCGCGGCCGATCCGCCGAGGGGCTGCCCACCGGGCCGACCAAGTTCAGCGAGCAGGACCTGCTCGAGCTCGACGCCCGACTCCGCGGCGCCGCCGGTTTCCTCAAGCAGCGCCGCCGCGACATGAAGAAGAAGGAGGGCGTCCCCGGCGCCATCGCCCCCGCGGCCGGCACCGGTCGGATCGAGATTGCCGAGCCCATCTTCATCAAGGACCTCTCCGCCGCCACGGGCATCAAGGCCGCCGACATCATCAAGTACCTGTTCAAGAAGGGGATGATGACGACGATCAACTCCTCGATCGGAGCCGAGACGGCGATGGAGGTCGCCCTCGAGTACGACATCGAGCTGGTCGTCAAGGAGCAGCAGACCGACGAGCAGACCGTGCTGGCGGAGTTCGAGAGCCGCAAGGAGATCGACGTCCGCCCGCGCCCGCCGGTCGTCACCGTCCTGGGCCACGTCGACCACGGCAAGACCAGCCTGCTCGACAGCATCCGCCAGGCCGACGTCGCGGCTCACGAGGCCGGCGGCATCACGCAGCACGTCGGCGCCTACCGCGTCACCGTCGCCGGCCACGAGGGAGGCAAGGGAAAGACCGTCGTCTTCCTGGACACGCCCGGCCACGAGGCCTTCACCCACATGCGCGCCCGCGGTGCCAACATGACCGACATCGTCGTGCTGGTCGTCGCGGCCGACGACGGCGTGATGCCGCAGACGGTCGAGTCGATCAACCACGCCCGCGCCGCCGGCGTGCCGATCGTGGTGGCGCTGAACAAGATCGACAAGCCCGAGGCCACCGAGGAGAACATCCGCCGGATCTACGGCCAGCTCGCCGAGCAGGGCCTGAACCCCGTCGAGTGGGGCGGCGAGACCGAGATCATCCGCACCAGCGCCGTCGGCGGCAAGGGCGTCAAGGAACTGCTGGAGATGCTCGACTACCGGGCTGAACTTCTCGAACTCAAGGCCGACTACGGCGGCACGGCCCGCGGCATTGTCATCGAGGCCCAGATGCAGGAGGGCCGCGGCCCCGTGGCGCGCGTCCTCGTGCAGCAGGGCCAGATCAAGGTCGGCGACTTCATCGTCATCGGCCGGGCCTACGGCCGCGTCCGCGACATGGCCGACGACAAGGGCAAGAGCCTCCGCGACGCCGGCCCCGCCACCCCGCTGGAGGTCTCGGGCATCGACATGCTCCCCGACGCCGGCGACAAGTTCTACGTCACCGACTCGCTCCAGCAGGCTGAACGCATCGCCATGCAGTACCGCGAGGTCGAACGGACCAAGCAGCTGGCGAGCAAGACCAAGGTCACCCTCGACAACTTCGCCGACCAGCTCAAGCTCGGACAGGCCAAGGAGCTCCGCCTGGTCATCAAGGCCGACGTCCAGGGCTCGGTCGAGGTCCTGCGCGACAGCCTGATCAAGGCCGGCACCGAAGAGGTCGCCGTCCGCGTCTTGCACGTGGCCGTCGGCGGCATCAACGAGAGCGACGTGCTGCTGGCCGACGCCTCCGACGCCGTCATCGTCGGCTTCGGCGTCGTCGCCTCCTCACACGCCCGCGACCTGGCCGACGAACGCAAGGTCGACATCCGCCTCTACCGCATCATCTACGAGCTCGTCGAGGACGTGAAGAAGTCCATCGAGGGCATGCTCGCGCCCGAGTTCCGTGAGACCCAGCACGGGGAGGCCGAGGTCCGCCAGATCTTCCGCGTCGGCAAGGTCGGCACCGTCGCCGGCTGCCTGGTCACCACCGGCATCATCCGCCGCAGCGGCCGGATGCGCGTCATCCGCGACAGCGTCGTGGTCACCGAGAACCGCGAGATCGCCTCGCTCCGCCGGCTCAAGGACGACGTCCGCGACGTCCGCTCCGGCCTCGAGTGCGGCATCCACCTGGTCAACTTCGACGACGTCAAACCCGGCGACCGCCTGGTCTGTTATGAGGTCGTCCAGGTCAAACGCACACTCGGCGAGTAACCCCCCGCCCCCGGAAGTATGGCACGGTGGTCCCGGCCGCGGGTGACGGGCTCTAACCCCCAACAGCGTTCCCGGTTCAGAAGATGGTCGTCGGAATTTTACAGGTCGAGCTCGCCATGGCCTGGTCCACCTCGCTCAAGGACAAGCGTCGCGTCGTGCTGAGCCTCAAGGACCGCCTCGCCCGCGAGCACCGTGTCTCCGTGGCCGAGGTCGGCACGCAGGACGATCCGCGCCTCGCCACCCTCGGCGTGGCCCTGGCCGCATCGAGCGTCCCGACGGCCCAGGGCGTGCTCGACGCCGTGCTGCGGATGATCACCAGCCACAACGACTGCGTCGTCCGCGACCATGCGATGGAGATTCTCACCGGCCAGGGATCACCCTCACCCAGCCCCCAGGCCGCCGACCGGGCGTGGAAATAACGGAACCCGTTCTCCCCAGGCGTCCATCACGCCGGGCAACAACTTCCGGGGGGGGCAGCACCATGAGTCACCGCAAGGAACAGATCGAAGCGATGCTCCAGAAGGCCGTCAGCCAGCTGCTGGCGACCAAGCTGGCCGACCCCCGTCTCGAGGGCCTCGTGAGCATCACCCGGGTGGACCTGACGCCGGACTTCTCCGACGCCACGGTCTACGTCTCGGTCCTCCCGCAGCGCAACGAGTCGCGGGCCCTCTATGGCCTGAGCCACGCGGCCGGCCACATCCAGAGCCTGCTCCGCAAGGCCACGGCTTTGCGGTCGGTCCCGCGTCTGAACTTCAAGATCGACGGCTCGCTCAAGAAACAGGACGACGTGCTCGACGCCATCGAACGCGCCCGCCGGCGTGACCAATCCCTGGCGATTCCGGGGGCGGGGGACGGCGGATCGGCCCATGAGTCGGGCCCCGCCTCGCTATCGGATGACTCAACCGCAACAGACCCACCACCCGCCCCGGAGATCCGGCCTTGAAGACATCCCAGGTCAACGCCAAGAAACTCGCCGCGCTGGTCAAGCGGTTCAAGCCCAAGGCGTCGGCCGAGCCGCCGGCGATGATCGAGCCTATGGCCTGCCTGATCCAGGCCTTCCTCCAGTGGAACACCACCACCAAGGCCGCCACCGCCGCCCTGGCCAAGCTCACCGCCGCCCTGGTCGACCACAACGACCTGCGCGTCAGCCACCCCAGCGAGATCGTCGCCATCATCGGCCCACGCTACCCCCAGGGCATCGAACGCGCCGCCCGACTGCGCGACACCCTCCAGGAAGTCTTCCGCCGCGAGCATGCCACCAGCCTCGACGCCCTCAAGGACAAGCCCAAGAAGGAGGTCCGCTCCTACATCGAGTCCCTCCCCGGCATGGTCCCCTACGTCGCGGCCTACGTCGCCCTGCACGCCTTCGGCGCCCACGCCATCCCCGCCGACGACCGCCTGACCCAGCTCATGGTCGACGAGGGCATCCTCTACCCCTCAACGCCACCCGAGCAGGTCTCCGCCCTGCTCGAGCGACAGTTCAAGGCTGACGAGTCCGCCGCCGCCCACCTGGCCATCCAGGCCTGGTCCGACGAGGACGGCTCGGACGTCCCGACCAAGCCCGCCCCGGAAAAGCCCGCCAAGAAGCCCGCCGCCCCCCGTGACGTTCCCACGCCGCACGTGGCCGAAAAATCCGCCGGCAAGACCACCAAGAAAACCACCAAGAAGACCGCCAAGAAATAGACAGATCAGAAAGAGGCAGACGTGAGCACCACCGCATCCAACCCCGCCGCCGCACGGTCCGTCCTTCGCTTCGGCCTGCCCAAGGGCAGCCTCCAGGACTCGACCGTCGACCTCTTCAAACGGGCCGGCTACGACGTGTCCATCCGCGACCGCTCCTACTTCCCCACCATCGACGACCCCGGCATGGAGATGGTCATGTTCCGCGCCCAGGAGATGAGCCGCTACGTCGAGGACGGCGTCGTCGACGTCGGCATCACCGGCTGGGACTGGATCATCGAGAACGGCTCGAACGTCCACGAGGTCTCCGAGCTGACCTACTCCAAGGCCACCACCAAGCCCGCCCGCTGGGTCCTGGCCGTCCCCGAGGAATCCCCCGTCCGCTCGCCCAAGGACCTCGACGGCGCCATCATCTCCACCGAGCTCGTCGAGACGACCCGCCGCTACTTCCAGAAGCTCGGCGTGAACGTCAAGAAGGTCGAGTTCTCCTGGGGCGCCACCGAGGTCAAGGCCCGCCTCGTCGACGCCATCGTCGACATCACCGAGACCGGCTCGAGCCTGCGGGCCAACAAGCTCCGCGAGATCGACACCATCCTCACCAGCACCACGCGCCTGATCGCCAACAAGACCGCCTGGCAGGACCCCTCCAAACGCGAACGCATCGAGGACCTGGCCCTGCTCCTCCGCGGCGCCATCGCCGCCCGCCAGAAGGTCGGCCTGAAGATGAACGCCCCCCGCGCCAAACTCACCGAGATTGTCAGCCTCCTGCCCGCCGCCAAGAGCCCGACCGTCAGCCCCCTGGCCGACGGCGAATGGGTCGCCCTGGAAGTCATCGTCGACGAGGTCGTCGAACGCCAGCTCGTGCCGAAACTCTCCCGCGCCGGCGCCACGGGCATCATCAGCTACCCATTGAACAAAGTGATTCCCTGACGCCCCCCCCGGAAGTTTGACAAGGTTGTCAAGGTCTTCGGGGTTGGGGCATCACAGCTTCTTGGCCAGGAAGTGGTGCGCATCCCCGCCCGGCTCAGCGTACCCCTCGTCGCGGTAGAGCCCCATCGCCACCGCATTGTCATGCCGAACCTCGAGCGTGATCTTGCAGCATCCGCGCTGCCGCGCGGTTGCCTCGACCGCCCGCAGCAGCGCCCGCCCGATCCCGCGCCCGCGGAAGTCCGCGTGCACCGCCAGGTCATGGATGTTGACCAGCCGCCTGGCGTTGAAGGTCGAAAAGCCCTCAAAACACAGGGCGATTCCCGCCGGCACGTCGTTCTGCCACGCCAGCAGGATCATCGCCGTGGGGTGATCGCGCAGCCCCGGGATCAGCCGCTCTCGCACCTCCGGCCGCAGCGGCACGCCTCCCCCGATCGGCTCGCGGGCGTAGTGGTCCAGCAGGTCCACCACCGCCCTCTGATGGCGAGGGTTTGTCAGGTCGGCCAACTCAATGACGAGTTCAGAAGTCTGGGTCATGGCTAGGCATCGTCGAAGCGGTAGGGGGGTTCACGGTTGACGGCGTCGCCTGCGGCGCCGTGGTCCACTGCTGCCCGCGCCACTGACGCACCGGCAATGGCGGCAGCGCCCGCAGGAACAGCTTCCCATACGACTTGGTCACGATCCGGCTGTCAAGCACCACCACGCTCCCGCGATCCGTCTTCGACCGGATCAGCCGCCCGAATCCCTGCTTGAATTTCAGGATCGCCTCCGGCAGCGAGTAATCGTGGAACGCCTTGCCCCCGCGGGCCTCGATCCGCTCGATCCGCGCCTCGACCAGCGGCCGATCCGGCACCGCGAAGGGCAGGCGCGTGATGATCACGTTCCGCAGCGCCTCGCCCCGCACGTCCACGCCCTGCCAGAAGCTGTCCGTCCCCAAGAGCACCGACCGCGGATTCCCCCGGAACGTTTCCAGCAGGGTTGAGCGGTCGATCCCCTCGCCCTGCACCAGCATCGGCAGCCCCGCCGCCGCCAGCTGCGGCCGCAGCCACTCCGCTGCGCGACGCAAGAGGTCATACCCCGTGAACAACACAAACGCGCCACCCTCGGACCGCATCACGTGCTCGAGCACGCGCGGCATGAGCTTGTCAAAGAACACCGGCAGGTTCGGCTCGGGCAGCTCCGGTTCGACCATCAACTCCGCCTGCCGGGCAAAGTCAAAAGGCGAGCCCAAGAGAAGCGTGTCGGCCTCCGGACAGCCCAATCGCTCCTGAATATGAGCGAACGGGTTTGTCTTCCCCTGACTTTTGCCCGATCTCGACGTCTGCGTCGCCAACGTCGCCGACGTGAGGATCACGCCGACGGGCTCATCCCGCCCATTGGTCGCATGGAACAGCCGCTGATTCAAGAGCGGCCCAACCTCGATCGGCGAGCATTGCAGCGCGATCCGCCTCTGCCGACGGTGCGACGAGCTATTCTTCCCTGACCCGCCCGAGCGTTCGATCCAGTACACGCTGTCCGGCAGCTTCTGCATCACCAGCGACTCCGCCGCCGCCGCCAACCCGTCGCAGCGGGCCGTGTACCCCGCCAGCTCGTACCGATCCGGCTCCGAGTCGCAGGCCTCCTTGACGAGCTTGAGCGTCATCGAGAGCTGCTTGAGCGCCTCGCTCAGCCGATTCTCGATGAACCCCGGCTCGCGCACCCGCCCCGTGTCGCGGGCGAACCGTTCGGCATAGTCTTCCAGGGCGTCGAAGAACACCTGCGTCTCCCGTTCGGCCTCGAGCAGCGTCGCCACCGCCCGGTCCACGAGGTTGCCGTCCGCCTTCTTCTCCAGCGTCGGCAGAAACCCCTTGTACGTCCGCGGGTTGAACAGCGTCCCCAGGAGCAGCCGCACCTGATACTCGCTCAATCGCACGCCGAAGTGCTCCGCCGCCACGTCCTCGACCGTGTGCGCCTCGTCGAGGATCACGTGGTCGTAGGCCGGTAGAAACCCCACCCCTTCCTGCCGCATCGCCAGATCCGCGAAGAACAGCGCATGATTGACCACCAGCAGGTCCGCGTGCTCCGCCCGCCGCCGGGCCTTCTGAAAGAAGCATTCCTGATACGTCGGGCACCGCCGCCCCATGCAGTTGCCCGCGTCGGACTGCACCTGGTCCCAGATCGCCGGTCGCTCGATCGGCGGACGCGTCGAAAGTGACCCGTCGTCCGTCGTCGCCGCCCACTCCTCGAGTGCATGCAGCGACCGCACCATCTCCGGCTCGCCGAAGAGCTGCGCGTGCTTCTCCCCGGCCTGCCGCAGCCGTCGCAGCGAGACGTAATTGCCCCGGCCCTTGACCAGCACGGCTGTGAACTCCCCCGGCAGCACCGCCTGCAAGAGCGGGATGTCCCGCAAGACCAGCTGCTCCTGCAGCGCGATCGTGTGCGTCGAAATGACCACGCGCTTCCGCGCATCGGCCTCCGGCTCGCGATCGAGGATGTGCTTGATTGCCGGCAGCAGGTAGGCGAACGACTTACCGACGCCCGTCCCCGCCTCGACCACCAGTGCTGACCGCTCGGTGAGCGTCCGATCCACCGCCTCGATCATCGTCGCCTGCTCGGGCCGCAGCTCATAACCCGCCCCCAATCGCCGAGCGATCGGGCCGTCGGGAGCGATGATGTCCAGGGGATTGAACGACATAGGCGACACCTCGCATTGTAGCGGCCCAGCAGGTAAATGTTAGGGTGCCCCCCCGGAAGTAATCCCGGTTTCCCAGCCTTCATACCCTGTACCCTGTACCCCGTACCCAACACCATCCAACTCACGTTCAGCCCATGGCCACAAAAAAACCGCCCCGTTCCCAGGGCGGTTTTCGTCACAGCGTCAATGACCCTTGCGGGCCGGTTCGACTTACTTGATCTCGATCTCGGCGCCGACTTCCTTGAGCTTCTCGGCCAAGCTGTTGGCCTCGTCCTTGGAGAGCCCTTCCTTGACCGTCTTGGGCGCGCCGTCGACCAGGTCCTTGGCCTCCTTGAGGCCCAGGGCGGTGGCCTCGCGGACGACCTTGATGACCTTGATCTTCTGCTCGCCGGCGTTCTTGAGCACGACGTCGAAGCTGGTCTTCTCCTCAGCGGCCTCGGCGGCGGCGCCACCGGCGGCGGCGACCATGACGGCCCCGCCCGCGGCGGGCTCGAGGCCGTAGGCCTCCTTGAGGTAGTTCTTCAGGTCCACAGCCTGCTTGAGGGTCAGGCCGGCGATCTTGTCGCCGATTTCCTTGATGCCCGCGTCGATCGTGGCGGTGTCAGTCATGATGCACGAACCTTTCTTGCGTCGAACGTTGTCACCCAAGAGGCGGCCGCACGCTGCGTCCGTTTAACCCCATTCGGGGCCCGTCGGGTGGGGTATTGCATGTGAACCGAGCGGTCAGCTGGCCTTCGCGATCGCCTCGCCCTTCTCGAGCTTCTCCTCGATGGTCTTGAGGATCGAGGCGATGGCCGACCCGGCGCTGGTCGCCGCGCCGATGACCTGGCCGGCGGGGCTCAGGACGATCTGGATGATCTGCCCCTGGGCCTCAGCCTTGGTCGGGAACTTGCTCAGGGCGTCGACCTGGTTGGCAGGGTAGAGCGTGCCGTCCATCACGGCGCCCTTGACCTGGAGCTTCTCGAACTGCTTGGCCTTCTCGAGGATCGTCCGGGCCACCTCGACGACGCTGCCGCCGCCGTAGACCAGGGCGCTGGGGCCTTCGAGCAGCTCCGAGAGCTGTTCGAGGGCCGTCCCGGCGAAGGCCTTCTTGGCCAGGCTGTTCTTGACGACGGTGACCTTGACCTGCTGCTTGAGCAGGCCGGCCCGCAGTTCGTTGTTGACCTTGGAGTCGATGCCGCGGATGTCGATCAGCACAGCCCCGTCGATCTTGTCGAAGGTCTGCTTGTAGGAGTCGGTGATCAGGTTCTTGACCGGCTTGCTCATGGCCGTTTCCTTTGCTTGTTCGTTCGGACAGGCGTCCTTGTTACCCGGGGCTTGCGCCCCGGCTTGGCGGAATTTACAGGGCGACCAGGACGCCGGGGGTCATGGTGCCGGACATGGAGATTTTCTTGACGTACACGCCCTTGGTCGAGGCGGGCTTGAGCTTCTCGATGTGAGTCAGGAAGGCCTGGGCGTTCTCGAGCAGCTTCTGGGCGTCGAACGACTGCTTGCCGATGACCGCGTGCACGTTCCCGCCGGTGTCGTTGCGGAAGTCGACCTTGCCGGCCGCGTATTCCTTGACCGTCGTCGGGACGTCGGGCGCCACGGTGCCGTTCTTGGGCGAGGGCATCAGGCCCTTGGGGCCGAGCGTCTTGCCCAGGCGGGAGACGACGCGCATCATGTCCGGGCTCGCCACCGCCACGTCGAAGTCCATCCACCCCTCTTCGACCTTCTTGACCAGCTCCTCGCCGCCGGCCTCGACGGCGCCGGCCTCCTTGGCCTTGGGCGCCACGTCCTCGCGGCAGAAGGCCACCACGCGCTTGGACTTGCCGATGCCGTGGGGCAGCGCGATCGAGCCGCGGATGTTCTGGTCCGCCTGCTTGACGTCGATGCCCAGATGGATGCACAGCTCGATCGACTGATCGAACTTGGTCTTCTTAAAGCTCTTGACCTTCTCGACGGCCTCGTTCAGAGGCAGGGCCTTGGCACGATCCCAGCCCTCGATGTCCGCCTTGAGACGCTTGCCGATGGTGCGAAGCATGATTCTTCCTTTGTGATGCCCCCCCCCGGAAGTTTTCCTTCCATGGCGGGGTGGTTCATCTCCCACGATTCAGGCTCGTGGTTGGCCCTGTTGCTTGTCGATTCAACCCGGCGGCGGCGAACGCACGGTTCCGGGGTTCTGCTTCCGGGGGTTAGCTCTGGAACCCCTCGACCGTTACGCCCATCGACCGGGCCGTGCCGGCGATGATCCGCATGCAGGCCTCGATGCTCGCGCCGGTCAGTTCCTTCTGCTTCTCCTGGGCGATGGCCTTGAGCTGGTCGGCGTTGATCTTGCCGACCTTCTCCTTGTTCGGCACGCCCGAGCCCTTCTCGACCTTGGCCGCGTCCTTGATCAGCACGGCGGCAGGGGGGCTCTTGATCTCGAATTCGAAGGTGCGGTCCTGGTAGACGGTGATCACGCAGCCGACGACCTTGCCGTTGAGGGCGGCCGTGGCGGCGTTGAACTGCTGGATGAACTGGCCGGGGTTGACGCCATGCTGGCCAAGGGCCGGGCCGATCGGCGGCGCGGGCGTGGCCTTGCCGCCGGGGGCCTGGATCTTGAACTGCGAGGTGATGGGTTTCTTGGATTTGGCCATGGCCATGTCTCCTGAGCCTGTCGTCGCATACCCTTCCGAGCTCATTCCCGGTCATCAAACTTCCGGGGGGGGGCGGGGTACGAAGAGCCGAACAGTATATCACGCTCTACCCGCAGTGCAAAACCCTTGGCGTGACGCCCAACCCCCCGGAAACCCCCCGTTGGCAACCCCTTACGACCGACCCGCAAGGGCCAGCTTCAGCCCGATCCCCGCGAAAGCCGCCGCCGCCAGCCACCCCAGCGCCCGCGACGTCCCCGGCCGCTCCCGCAGCCACTGCCCGATCAACCCCGCGAAGTACCCGATCGTCGTAAAGATCGCCACCGACTGGAGCATGAACACCAGCCCCAGCCAGAAGACCTGCTTCCCCGCGTCCCCCCGCTCTCGATCCACAAACTGCGGCAGGAACGCCACAAAGAAGAGCGCCACCTTGGGATTGAGCACGTTCATGACCAGCCCCCGCCGGAACCACGCCGCGCCCCCGTCATACGCCGGCGCATACCCCCCCAGCGTTGCCGGGTGCCTCACCATCCGGTACGCCAGGATCAGCAGGTACCCCGCCCCCGCCAGCTTCACCCCATGAAACAGCATCGCCGACGAGTAGATGATCGCCGCCAGCCCCATCGCCACCGCCGCCGTGTGCACGCTCACCCCGCTGCACATCCCCAACGCCAGCGTGATCGCCTGCCGCCGCCCCCGTGCGATCCCCGTCGCGATGACCAGCAGATTGTCCGGCCCGGGCGCCAGGGTCAGCAGCACCGACGCCCCGAGATAAGCCAGCCACGCGCTGATTGTCATGCGTCAAGTCCCAGGATCGTCGGCCCGATGGACGGTTGACAGACCACGACAGCAGGTTAACCTCTTCTGCCGTCGCTGAGAGGCCATCGGCCAGGTAGCTCAGTTGGTAGAGCATGCGACTGAAAATCGCAGTGTCGGCGGTTCAAATCCGCCCCTGGCCATTTTCCCGATTGTAAGTCTCGCCGGTCCCGGATATTGAGAAGATTCAGATGACGACCGCTGGGCACACAGCCCGGCGGCGTGTTGTTTGATGATCCGACGTGGTCCCGCTGACTGGTATGGTTGAAGCATGGGCCAGACCGACTCACCCGAGCACGAGGGACACCCCGCGATCAGCGTCGAGGAGGTTCTCTCCGCCTACGCCCAGGGCGTCTTCCCCATGACCGACCCCGCCACCGGCGACGTCCGCTGGTACACCGCCGACCCACGCGGCGTCCTCGAGCTCGACAACCTCCGCGTCCCCCGCTCCCTCGCCAAGCGCCTTCGCCGCGGGGACTACCTCATCACCTTTGACCAGGCTTTCGACCAAGTCATCGCCGGCTGTGCCCGGATCACGCCCAAGCGCCCCGACACCTGGATCGGCCCCGCGATCATCGACGTCTACACCCAACTGCACCGCCTCGGACTGGCCCACAGCGTCGAAGCATGGAAACACGACCCCTCTGAGGAAGATTCCTCCACCCCATCACGCCGCTTGGTCGGCGGCCTCTACGGCGTCGCCCTCGCCGGGGCCTTCTTCGGCGAGTCCATGTTCAGCCGCGCCGATGACGCCTCGAAGGTCTGCGTCGTGAAATTGGCCGAGCGCCTGCGCGAGCGAGGCTTCAGCCTCTTCGATATCCAGATGGTCACCCCCGTCACCGCGCTGCTCGGCGCCACCGAGATCCCCGCCAAGGAGTACCTCCAGCGCCTCAACACCGCGCTACTGATGGGCGAGCGGTGGGGGGGATAGATCCCTCGCCCCTTACTTCTTCACCACCGCCGCCATTGCCCGCAGATGCTCCGGCGTCGTCCCGCAGCACCCCCCGAGAATCGCCAGCCCCGCCCCGACGTACTTCGCCGCGAATCCCGCCATCTGCCCCGCCGTCGCTGGGTGAACGCTCCGCCCATCGACGAGCTTGGGCGCCCCGGCGTTGGGCTGCATGATCGCCCTTGCATCACCCGCCGCCTTGACCACCTCGCGGGCCAGCTCCACGTAATCCTCAAGCTCCAGGTCCGTCCCGCAGTTCGCCCCGACGACCTCCGCCCCCGCCTCGCGCAACGCGCCGAGCGCCTGCTCCACCATCGTCCCCATCATCGTGCGGAACACGCCTCCCGTCCGCGCAAAGGCGAACGTCGCGATGACCGGCCAATCCGCCAACTTCTTTGCCGCCCGCACCGCGACAGCCGCCTCATTCGGATCGCCCATCGTCTCCACAATCACCGCGTCGCACCCCCCGTCGCGCAGGGCGATCAATTGCTCCGTGAAGATCTCCGAGAGCTCGTCCTCCGTCGTCTCCCCCATCGGCTCAAGGAATCCACCGAAAGGCCCGACGTCCGCCAGCACGATCGTTTCCTCGCCCGCCCCGAGTCGCGCATTCTTCGCCGCCGCCAGGTTGATCGCCCGCGTCTGCGCTTCGAGCCCGTGCTGAGCCAGCGCCGTCCGCGTGGCCTGGAACGTGTTGGTCGTCACCAGATCGCACCCTGCCTGCCGATACCGACGGTGCACCGCCTGCACCACCTCAGCGTGGTCCAGGTTCCACCTCGCCGACGGCTCCCCCGGACTCATCCCCGCCGCGATGAGCTGCGTCCCCATCCCGCCGTCGCAGAGGACGGTGCGCTGGGCGAGAAGTTTCAGAAGATCGGGTCTGGCCATGCGAAGGACTCCAAGCAACAGGCGAACAAACAGCGTCAGCTCATTGTGCTTCTCACACAGCCGAGGGGCAACCCACAGACAGGATCATCCTCCGCCGCCTCGGGGATGCAGTGATTGCCTGCAAAAAGCGTTGAAAAGGTCGTTCAACTCAGCCGGTCCCCCGCCGGAGTTCACCTGGATCGCCAGCCCCTCGGGCCGCAGCGATCGACAGAGCCTCAGCACCTCGTCCGGCGGGCAGACAATAAACAGCGACCGTCCCGCCCCCTGGATCTTCCGGAACATCTCCACCCATGGCAGCGTCGAGGGCGACCCCGCCCCGGGCACGAACTGGATCGCCTCCAGGCACGGCACCTCCAAGAGAGCGTCGATGTGCCGCGCCGCCCCCGGCCCATCGAGGTGAAACACCCCGCGCCCGATCGTCGCCGTCTGCCGCGCGATGTCCGGCAGACACAGCCGATTGAACGATTCCTGATCGATCAGGAAGTTGAAGTCGCACGCCGGGATCATGTAGGGCTTGTTCGACCAGATCTCCAGCCAGTGGATCAAGCCCGTCCCCGCGTCCGTCGCGATGTCATAGAGCGCACTGATCGCCTCATGCCACGCCGGGTAGATCGCGTCGATCGTCTCGGCGATGTTCCGCGGGCAGTCGATCACGTCCATGCAGAGCGTCTCCGGGCCGCGCAGATTCGACAGCACGTCCGCCGACCCGCCCAGGTCCGGCGTGCAGATCAGATATCGCCCCGCCGCGTCCCGGGCCACGCGCTCAAACAGCTCCTTGAGCAGCCCATACAGCTCCCCATCGACGATCCTCCCCCCGGGCCTGTTCGACCAGTCATCGTTGATGTGCGGGTGCGTCCACGACGTGCTCGCCCCGAACTCCATCCGCCCCCCCAGCAGCCCGCCCAGCAGCACCGGCCCGAAGTCCACGCGGATGTTCGGCACGCAGTCCCCGACGAAGTGCTTCTGCTCGAGATCCTCTTGCTTGCCAGCGAACCATTCGTCGGGCCGGTGCAGTAGGTCCGTCCGCTTCTCCATGGCCCGTCGAGCGTCCGTGTTGACCTTGCCCAGGAACAGCGGCCGATCCACCAGCTCGTGATGCCACCAAGCCTCCCATCGCTCCGCGATCCGGGGGAAATCCGGGCAGAGCCCCAGCGGTGATGCCGCGATATGCCGCAGATGGGCTTCCCATCGCGGCCGGCGCGGCATAGGCTCAATCGGTGCATGGGCGATGGTCATGACGCGGACTCATCAGCAACAGGGCAAGAAGAATCAGGCGATCGAAGGATGCATCGGCCGCAGGTTGGTGTCCTTTCCCCAGACCTTCCGTGCCTGCTTGAGATAATGGACGTAGTGGGCATACGGCACATCCGGCGGCACGCGATGGTCCGGCAACGGAATGTACCCACCCTCCTCGACCAGCGGCGTCAGGCGCTGGACCTCCGCGTCGATCGCCGCAGGCCCGCGCATGAGGATGCGTTTGTCAAACCCGCCGACTAGCAAGAGCTCCCTGCCGTACTGCTTGCGGAACTTGATCGGGTCGCCGCCCCACGTGCCGACCTCGACGGGGAACATGCAGTTGACCCCCGCCTCGAGCCACAGGGGCACGAGCTGGTCGATGCACCCGTCGCAGTCGACCCACACCACGTCCACGTTGATCTTGTGCAAGAGATCCGTGATCCGCCGGTACTGTGGGACCAGATATTGCATGAAGTGCTTAGGGCTCAGCAGCGGCCCGGCGTTGTAGCACATGTCTTCCCAGATCCCGCAGGCGTCGGGCTGGATGCCGTGCTCGATGGCCTTCTGGATCACGCCGACGGTGCAGTCCGCCTGCGCCACGACCATCTCCTCGAACCACGCCGGGTCGTCGTAGACGACCATGGACAGGTTCTCCATCCCCATCCAGTCGCGCAGGTTGCCGTAGAGGCTGCCACCGCTCAGCAGCAGCACCTCCTCGCGTGCGTCCTGCTCGCGGACCCGCTGGAGGTTGAACCGCCCCGGATGATCCGGGTCGAGGCGCGGCAGGTAATGCTTCTTCCAGCTCTCACGGTCGACGAGCGTGTGCCCGAGGTGCATCGGGATCGAGCTCATAAACTTCTTCCGCAGCACCGTCGTGCCCGTTCCCTGCTGGATGACCTCGTGGTCGCCGCGGTCTTCGATCACCTTCTCCTCGAACGCCGGGCAGAGGCCCGAGTGGCCGGTCCAGTGGGCTGTGGGGTCCATCCCGAAGAAGGCGTCGGTGGTGACGCCGGAGTAATCGTGCTTGATCTGCGGTGGCAGCCCCTGCTCGTGCCAGACGGCGATGGTCTCACGCCAGAAATTGAAGTCCCAGATCAGCGACCGATCGCGCGGCTGGTAGTGCATCTGAGCGATGAACCGCTCACGGGTGTTCATGATCGCCAGCTCCAGCCATCCCGCCCCAGGACATTGTCGCTGATGCCGACGCGTTTCGCACACCGAGAGGAGACCGACCACCCTCACCTCAAAACATCACCGGCGAGGGCATGCGGATGGCCATGCCCTCGCCGGTGTGTGCGTTATGTGATCCGATCATTCAGCGAAGGTAGGGCGGCTCCCACAGCGCCCGGATGTCACGGACCCCGCACCGCAGCATGGCCAGCCGGTCCAGCCCGACGTCCACGGCATACCCACCGACGTTCTGTGGGTCATAGCCCAGGTCCGCCAGCACGTCGGACTCGATCCGCCCGTAACCGACGGGATTGATCAGGCCGTCGGGCGATTTGACCATGGCCTGCCGGTACCCCTTGGCGTACCACAGCGGAACCACTTCACCCGGCACGAAGTGCTCATCGCCCAACGCCGCCCCCAGCACCCGCCGCAGCAAGGCCAGGCATTGTTCGTACGACGCGCCGCGCTCCACGACCAGAGCGTCCATCTGGTGAAACGTCTTGCTGTGCCAGAGCGTCTCACCCACGGCACGAAACGACCGGCCCGCCACGATCAGGTGGACCGGCGGGCGGCGGCCCTCGGCGGCCTGGAACAGGCTGATCGTCGTCTCATAGCTCAGGATCTTCCCGTCGTCGACCTGGTAAGCCTGAGCGAAGGATTCCTTCGCGGCCTTCACCGGCGGCACGACGACATCCTCCGCCGCGACGAAATCGAACTCCGCCAGGGCCTGCCGGATCGCGTCGAGCACCTGCCGCACTGGATGTCCCGGGATGTCCAGCAGATTCGGCCTGGCCAGCAGGCTCTCGATGACCCTCTTGTCGAATCGCTCGTCCGGAGCGCTCGCGTGCAGCGTGTCTTTGACCATGTTCAGCATCCTTTGTCTGAGCCGACCCCGCGAGGCGTGCAGCCGGTTCTTGACCGTCCCGACCGGCACCTCCAGGAAGTCGGCGATGTCCTGTTGTGAATACCCGTTGATGTAGAACAGGGTCGTGACCTCGCGTTGCTCGTCCGGCAGCTGGCTGATCGCCGCAAGCACCTGGTCGCGCATCTCTTGGGCCTCCGCCAGTTCGCCCGGGCTGTCCTCCCGCGACGGCATCACGCCCGCGGCATCCATCGGGGCCATCGGCAGCGTCTTGCCCCGGGTCATCTGCCCGCACGTCGTCCGGACGATGCTCCGGAACCAGCCCGGGAACGCCCCCGGCTCATCGAGTTGCCCCAACTTCCGGTAGGCCGTCACGAACGCCTCCTGCGCCGCGTCCTCCGCCAGGTGAAAGTCGCCCAGGATCGCATAGGCATACCCACAGGCCATGTCGCGAAACCGCTCGACAAGCCGCCCGTAAGCGCCGACGCGCTCCTCCAGCGAGCCGCCCGCAGCCGCCCGAGTCACGAGTTCACGCACCTGATCCACATCGCACCTCTTGGAAGGCCTTCCACAGAAAGGATGCACATCGCCGGCCCGAGGATTAACCCGGCCGGCACATTTTCCTGAATTTCCGCGGATCTAGGACAGCCCGTCAAATGCCGGTCATCAATTCCGAGCAGCGATCAGCCGCCTCAAGCATAATTCCCATACCTGTCCAGCAACTCAACGATCCATTGATACGTTTCCCAACTCACCGTCGGGGGCACCGAGTGATCCGAGTGATACGCATACGCCTTCGTTGCCATCCCTGCCGCGAGCTTGCTGCGCACCTCGTGCTCGACCTTCTCGCGGTCGTTCGTCCCGGCCACGGTCATGTCGATGTTCCCGAACATCGCCAGCCGGTCACCGTACGCCGGGCACAGCTCCCGGACGTCCATCCCCGCCTTGGCCTCGAGGGGCTGGAGGCAGTCGAACCCCGCCTCGACGTAAAGGTCCAGCACCGCGTGGATCCGTCCATCGGTGTGGTAGATGAACTTGCACCCATGCTGGTGCGCCCAATCAGCCAGGCGCTTGTGGTCGGGCCAGATCAGATCGCGGTACATCGCTGGTGAGCAGACCGTCGCGTGGTTGAATGCCATGTCCCCGTAGATCCACACCCCGTCGGGATGCACCCCCGCGTCCCACAGCGCATTGAAATCGCGCAGCAGCACGTCGGTGTGCACAGCCGACACGTCGCGGATCCACTGCGGGTCCTCCGCCATGGCCATCAGCGACATCTCATCGCCGAGCATCTTGCGTGTGGCCTCGAACCCCTCCACCCCGCTGAAGTGGCACCAGGCCCCGCGCCTGCGCGCCTCGGCGAAGCCCTTCCGCGACTCCTCGACACTCACATGCAGCCCCGTCCCGAGCAGAGCCGGACGAAACACCTCTCTCCACTTCCGGGGGCTGTCGCACTCCCAGCCCAGGTGCTCGGGCGTGCCGGAGCGGCTCTTCCATTCGCGGGTCTTCTGTCCGAAGCCGTCGATGATCACCCGTGTCTGCTCATCCTCCTCCAGCAGCTCGCTGCGTCCGGGGAACGGCCGGGGCCAGCTCCAGCACAGCCCGGCGAAATCACGTCGCAGCATCGTGCGAACCGTCTGCTCGCCGCCGCGCAGCCCCTCGCCTTCCCAACGTGCGATCGTCTCCGGCCAGTAACCGTCCTGCCGGGGCACCCGATCGTGATCGCGGTGCTCCATCATCCTGTTGACACGATCACGGCTGGTCAGTTCGGCAGGCATGGGAACAAGAGCAGGCGTCGGCGCCTGCTACGCATAACGGGCCCTGAGCGTCTTGCCCTTGAGCACGCTCTGATTCGCCAGGTCCAGAATATGGATCGGCCGCCGCGCCCACTCGCCGGTGATGACCAAGGGCGTTCCCTTGATCAGATGGTCCGCCACGTTCTGGTAGAGACGGTAGCCCTGCGAATCCGGATTCTTCCCCGACGTGACGACCTTCTCGCCGCCCTCGTGGCGGATGATCTCCCAGGTGCGGTAGTCCAGGATGTACGTCCCCTGCGTCCCGGTGATCTCCATCTGCCCACGCTTGGCGTTGCCGTCGATGCTCGTGATGCACAGCGTCAGCCACTGCCCCGACTTGAACCGCACCACGGCGAACGCCTCGTCCTCGTTGGCGTCCTGCTTCCACTTGCTCTGCGGCGCCCAGTGCCCGGTCTTGGCGAATCCGCTGACCTCCACGATCGGCGAGGTGATGATCTGCAACGAGTACTCGAGCAGGTGCACCCCCCAGTCGTAGAGGATCCCCCCCGAGATGGACTTGCTCGACCGCCACCAGTCCCCGGGCTTGCCGTGCCCGCCCATGTGGGCCTCGATCCGGACCACCTGCCCGATCGCACCCTTCTTGATTCGGTCCAGGGCGTGCAGGATGCACCCGTCCCAGTGGCGGTTGTGATACGTCGAGACCACGAGCTTGCGCTTCTTGGCCTCGGCGATCATCCTGTCGCACTCCGCCGTCGTGATGGCGAACGGCTTCTCGCACACCACGTGCCGCCCCGCCCGCAGGCACTGCAGCGACAACGCCGCGTGCGTGTTGTGCGGCGTGATGATCGCCAGCAGGTGGACGTCCGACTCCTTGAGCATCTTCGCCGCCGAGTTGTACGTCTCGATCCCCGCGAAGTCCTGACGGGCGACCTCCAGCCGTTTCTCGTCGATCTCCGCCACTGCCACGGGCGTCATCCCCGCCCGCTTCATCTCCTCCAGGTGCGCCTTGCCCATGTTGAACGCGCCGCCGTACCCGATGACGCCGACCTTGATGTCCTGTGCTTTCGAGAATCGAGCCATGACGAATGCTCCTTATGCCCTTCAAAGGGGGAAGCACGTGTAGATGTTTCATGAAGAGTCAGACTGATGTTACCTCGTCACCGTTTTGTGAGCGACGCCGCGTTATTCAGGACGCCGGGCAGTCCAGCATCGCCCGGACCTTCCGGCTGATCGCGTCGTGAGCCCCCGTCACCGAGAGCACGTCGCACTCTGACCCGAGGATGAACGGGTGCCTGACCTCGCGCATCCGCCCGATCAGCTCGCGCGTCATCTTCTCGATCAGCCCCACCGGCGTCAGCTCATCGGAATAGAACCGCTTGGTCGGCAGGTTCCCGTACAGCACCGTTGTCTTGGGCACGATCGCCGCGTCGAGCCAGAGCGTCCTGCTCGCCCCCAGGCTCAGGACCGCCGGATCGAGCATAACTAACCGCCGCAGCATCTCATCCGTCAGCTCCCCGCAGTCGTGCAGGAACAGGTCGACGCCGTGCTCGTTCAGCAGCTTCCGCAGCCGCCGATTGGGCTCGATGATGAACCGCTCGAACACATCCGACCCGTCCGCCATCTGGTTCGGGGAAATAAAAGTGGTATTCGCCGCCGGCTCGCAGACGACGATCATCCTTGCCCCCGCCTCGATCTGCCGGCGCAGCGACGCGTGGATTACTTTTTCACTGATCGCCAGCTGCGTCGTGAACAGCGCCACCTCCGGCTCATCCGCAGCCGTCAATCCCGACCCCGCCAGGAACACCGGCGTGATCGGGTCCAGCATCATCTTCGTCGTCAGCGAGAACGGCCCGATGCTCATCCCCACCGGCAGCAGCTCCGTCTCACGCGCCACCAGCCGCACCGCCTCCACCGTGGCCGTCAGCCGAGGCGTTCCGGTCGACGCCAGCGCCGCGTCAAGTTTCCGCATGTCGATCTCGGGCGGCGTGGCAAACTGATACGTCTCATGCTGCTCGGCCGGCACCCCCAGGATGCTCAGCAGCCACGCCTTCTCGATCGCCAGGTCCATCAGCGGCATCGCCAGCGGCGTCCGGTACCGCCTCGCCGACTCGACGACGACCTGTCCGAGCCTGCGCCCATCGACGACAGTCTGTTGGGCATCCGCCCGCTCATGCAGCACCAGGTCCGTGCCGATGGGCATGCGGAGTCCCTGGGCGGCTAGGTCGAGATAATACTGCCTGTCCATGCGCGAAGGATCTCCAGCCTGAGCGATGCGGTGCTCAGGTCACGGCAAACAAGCGTTACATTTGAACAACCGGAATAAACTTCCGGGGGTGGGGGGGGTTAGGTGGTGACGAGTTTCTTCGCCACGTCCACGGCGCTCGCCGCGTCCGGGGCGTAGCCGTCAGCCCCGATCTCCTGGGCGAACGCCTGCGTCACCGGCGCGCCGCCGATGAGGATCTTGGACGTCACGTTGGCCGCCCGCAGGGCGACGACCGCCTGCTTCATCGCCGGCATGGTCGTCGTCAGCAGCGAGGACAGCCCCACGATCGACGCCTTGTGCTCCTGCGCCGCGTCGACGAACCGCTGCGGCGAGACGTTCGTGCCCAGGTCGACCACGCCGAAGTTCGCGCCCTTCCACATCATGGCCACCAGGTTCTTCCCGATGTCGTGCAGGTCGCCCTGCACGGTGCCGATGATGGCCGTGTGCGCGGGCTTGATGCCGGCCTTGACCAGCACCGGCTCAAGGATGGTCATCGCCTCCTTCATCGCCCGCGCCGCGATCAGCACCTCGGGCACGAAGACCTCGTTCTTCTTGAACCGCGCCCCGACCACCGCCATCCCCGCCACGAGTCCCTCGTCGAGCACCGCCTTGGGCGGCGTGCCGGCGGCGAGCAGTTCCTTGGTCAGCTTGGTGGCGCCGGCGCGATCGCCCTTGATGACAGCTTCCTTGAGGGCGTTCAGATCAGCCATGGTGACGAACTCCTGTGAAGGAACAGCGTCAAAGGATCGTTTGACGCTTTGTTTAAAAACAGAGCGTATCATTGAGTGCCGATGGTTCAAGGGGGGACCTCTCTACGAATGTTCGAAACGAAGGCCAGGTCGGACAACATGGTGATCCACCACGCCGCCCTCGCGGGGAAAGAGCTGGACGCTCCTCGCGGCTTGAGCGGAGCGTCGGTTGAGGGTACGAAAGAGAGGGCCGGCGTGCGATGCGCCGGTGGATACGAGGCCCAAAAAGGCTGATTTGACAGGGTATTTCACGGAATTCCGACGTGCCCGACCACGCCAACGCTCAGCAGACCGTTCCCACGACTCCGCCCCCGCGGATCGCCGTGATCACCTGCGCCGTGATGGAGAATGAGATCCGTCATTTCACGCAACAGATGGGTCATATTGTCCATCTCGAGGTCATGCCCCAGGGCCTGCACAACGAGCCGCCCAAACTCCGCATCGATCTCCAGACCGCGGTCGATCGGGTCGAGCAGACGACCGACGCCCAGGCCATCGTCCTGGGTTACGGCCTGTGCAGCAGGGGGGTGGAGGGGGTGGCCGCCAAGCGCTGCCAGCTCGTCATGGCCCGCGCCCATGACTGCATCACCCTGCTGTTGGGCGACCACCAGCGCTACGCCGACTACGTGTCTCAATACCCCGGCACGTACTGGTACTCCCCCGGGTGGAACAAGCACCACACCCCGCCGGGTCCGCTGCGCTACCAGGGCCTGCTCGAGAAGTACGTCCAGCTCTACGGCCGGGACAACGCCGAGTACCTCGTCCAGATGGAGCAGCAGTGGATGACCAAGTACGACCGCGCCGTCTGGGTCGACCTCGGCGTGGGCGTGGACGAGAAAGACGTGCAGTACACCCGCGACTGCGCCAAGTGGCTGAACTGGTCCTTCGACGCCCAGAAGGGCGACCCGCGACTGCTGATCGACCTCTTGATGGGCCGCTGGGACGCCGAGCGATTCCTCGTCCTCGAGCCCGGGCAGGCGTGCGAGGCCGCCCCCGACGCCGGCGTCGTGCGCGCCGTGACCCTCCGCGGTGAACCGATTCGTTAAAGGAAGTGTCGATGTCGCAACCCCTGGATCTGTGGGTGCAGGCCCCCGGCGAGCCGCAGCCCTGGTCGCACGTCCGGATCGACGCCAAGGAGCGCGATCGTTCCCTGGCCGACATCCTCCGCCGCCAGGACTGGCCGCTGAACACCCGCTGCGGCCAGCGAGGCATCTGCCAGGGCTGCGTCATCGACCTCGTCGAGGGCTCGCTCGTTTCGATCCGCGACGGCAGCACACTTAACCGCTCTGCCGACGCGACTGGCGACCCCACACCCTTCCGGGGGTGCGACTATCGCGCCGGCACGTGTGACACGCTCCGCCTGCACCTGCCCCTGCGCTCGATGCTCGCCTACGAGCCCCAGGTCGTCAGTGATTTCTCCCTCCAGGTCAGTGGCGCGAAGGACCCGTTGATCCGAACGACCACGTCAATGCTCGGCGCCGCCGTGGACATCGGCACGACCACCGTCGTGGTCATGCTCGTGGACCTGATCACCGGCGAGGTCGTCGCCCGCGCCGCCGGCTTCAACCGGCAGATGCACCTCGGCGACGACGTGCTGACCCGCATCAACCTCTGCATGACCGATCCCGCGATGATCCGCCAGCTCCAGAAAGAGGTCGTCGAGAACACCCTCGCCCCGCTGCTGCGCCAAGCCCTCCAGCAGGCCGGCGTCGACGCCAACGGCTCAGCAACTCCCGCCGTCGCCGGCATGACCGTCGCCGCCAACACGACGATGCTCCACCTGCTCGTCGGCGAGGATCCCAGCCCCATGGGCATGGTGCCGTTTACCCCCAAGTTCCTCGACCATCGCGTGCACACGGGCGCATCGCTCGGCCTGGACAACGTCGGCGAGGTTCATCTCCTTCCCGGGGCCTCGGCCTACGTCGGCGCCGACCTCTGCGCCGGCGCAATCGTCAGCGGCCTGTCCTACGACGACGGCCCGAGCCTCCTCGTCGACGTCGGCACCAACGGTGAGATCCTCCTCAAGCAAGGCGACCAGATCTGGTGCTGCGCCACCGCCGCCGGCCCCGCCTTCGAGGGCGCCGGCCTCTCCTCGGGCATCCGCGCCGGCGACGGGGCGGTCAGTCACTATCGCTTCGAGGACGGCAGCCTCGCCCCCATCATGGAAGTCATCGGCGCGGAGCGTCCCGGCGCCCGTCCCGGCAGCGCCCTGGGCATCTGCGGCTCGGGCTACGTAGACTTCCTCGCCCAGGCCCGCCGCGTCAACCTTCTCACCCCCGCCGGCCGGTTCAACGATCCCCCGCCCATCCCCCTGACCTCGAGCATCATCCAGGACGCCGACCACGGCCGCGCCTACCGCATCGCCCAGGGCCAGGGCCGCCGCGACATCCTGATCTCCGAGACCGACATCGCCCGCCTGCTCCAGGCCAAGGCCGCCATCGCCGCGGGCATCCTGACTCTCCTCGACCGTGTCGGCCTGCAACCGAGCGACGTCAAGACCCTTTACCTCGCCGGCGGTTTCGGAATGCACATGGATATCGTCCATGCCATCGCCTGCGGCCTCCTCCCCGGCTTTACGCCTCACCAGATCAAGCTCGTCGGCAACTCCTCCCTCGGCGGCGCCTACATGGCCCTGGTCGACCGCGGCCTCCTCCCCGAGCTCGCCCGCCTCGGCCGGAGCATGCAGGTCATCGAGCTCAACCTCGATCCCGGCTTCGAGGACCGATACATCGACCAGCTTTCGCTACCATGATCGACCATAGGCCACCGGTTCAAACTTCCGGGGGCAGCGATCAGGAAGCGCAAGACATGTACGACATCTTCAGCCTCCCCGCCATGGAGTTCCCCAAGGGGTTCGTGTGGGGCTCCGCCACCAGCGCTTATCAAGTTGAGGGCCACCCCCCAGGCCCCAATGGCCTCGACGCCTGCGGCCTGGGCTCCAATCACTGGGAGATGTACAAGCAGGACGTCGACCTGATCGCTCAGCTCGGCCACCAGGTCTATCGCTTCTCCATCAACTGGGTCCGCGTCGAGCCCGAGGAGGGCCGCTTCGATGAGTCCGCCATCGACCACTACGACGACCTGATCGACCGCCTGCTCGCCAAGGGCATCCAGCCCTGGGTCTGTTTCTACCACTTCGTCGAGCCCGCCTGGTTCACCGCCCTGGGCGGCTTCAACAAGCGCGTGAACCTCCGTTATTGGGAGCGATTCCTTAACAAAATCGTCCCCCGCATCGCCTCCCGCGTCGCCGGCTGGCTGCCCTTTAACGAGTTCAACTCCAATGTCCCCTTCGAACAGGGCAACACCAAGCTCAACATGCTCCGCGCCCATGGCCTGGCCTTCCACCTGATCCGCCAGTACTCCGACAAGCCCGTCAGCCACGCCCACGCCATGGAGGTCTGGCAGCCCCGCCGTCCCTACGACGAGCTCGACCGCCGCATGGCTGACTGGCTCGACTTCATGGTCAACGAGTTCTTCTTCCACGCCAT
>JADZCW010000039.1 GCA_020851395.1 Phycisphaeraceae bacterium | reverse complement strand
GCGGCGCTGCCGGTGGCGACGCGGACGGTGGTGGGCTTGCGCGTCTTGACGTTGTCCCAGAAGATCAGGCCGGGCTCGACGATGTTCTGGAAGATCTCGCCGCCGGGGATGATGCGGACGGCGAAGCCGTGTCGGCCGCTGGTCGAGGGGGTGATCGAGGCGGCGAAGCGGTGCACGCCGCCGCCGAGCTCCTTCTCGTGGGTGAGGTCGACGACCTGGCCGTCGATGATCTGGCCGTCGTTGTTGACCTTGCCCAGGTAGAGCTGGACGCGGACCTCGGCGGGCGTGAGCTCGCCGAGCTTGACGTTGGCGCCGATGGCGAGCTTGTCGCGGACGCCGAGGACCTTGTCGGTGGCGGCCTCGACGGACTGGACCTCGAGCTGTCCCCAGAGGGCGCGGAGGCGGTCCTTCTGGTGGGCGAGGACGACGCCCTTCTCGAGCTTGTTGGCGGTGAGCATCCGCGAGCGGCGCAGGGAGGGGAAGTAGAGCTTCTCGGCGTACTCCTGGACCATGCGGTTGGTGTTGAAGAAGGGGGCTAGGACGGAGATGCAGCGTTTCATCTTGGCGACCCACTTGTGGGGCAGGCCGGCCTGGTCGCGATCGTAGAAGGTCGGGACGATCTGCTTTTCGAGGATGTCGTAGAGACTGCGGCTCTCGATGTCGTCGGCGACGTCGGGGTTGGCGTACTCTTCGCCGCGGCCGATGGACCAGCCGATGTCACCGGCGTCGTAGGCCTCGTCCCACCAGCCGTCGAGGATCGAGCAGTTGAGGACGCCGTTGATGGCGGCCTTCATGCCGCTGGTGCCGGAGGCCTCCATGCCGCGACGGGGGTTGTTGAGCCAGACGTCGCAGCCCTGGACGAGGTAGCGGGCCATCATGATGTCGTAGTTTTCGAGGAAGACGACCTTGTGCTGGGAGCCGGACTCGCGGGCGAAGTGGACGATCTGGCGGATGAGGTCCTTGCCACCGCCGTCGGCGGGGTGGGCCTTGCCGGCGATGAGGAACTGGATGGGGCGGTCGGCGTCGGTGAGGAGCTTGAGGAGTCGGTCGCGGTCGCGGAAGAAGAGGTTGCCGCGCTTGTAGGTGGCGAAGCGTCGGGCGAAGCCGATGGTCAGGGCGTTGGGGGTGAGGGCCTCGGCGGCGAGGCGGGCCTGGTCGGGGTCGGTGCCGCGGGCGATGAGGCTCTTGATCAGGTGGCGGCGGGCCCAGACGATCAGGCGCTGGCGGCGGCGTTCGTGGACGCGCCAGAGCTCCTCATCGGGGACCTCGTTGATGGCCTGCCAGACCTGGTGGTCGGAGGGGTTGTCCTGCCAGCGGGCGCCGAGGTAGCGGTCGAGGAGTGAGATCAGGTCGCTCGAGAGCCAGCTTCGGGCGTGGCAGCCGTTGGTGACGTGCTGGATGGGGACCTCGTCCTTGGGGACGCCGGGCCAGATGTTCTGCCACATGCCGCGTGAGACGACGCCGTGGAGCTTGCTGACGCCGTTGGCCCAGTCGCTGGTGCGGATGGCCAGGACGGCCATGGAGAAGAACTCGTTCTTGGCGTAGACGTTCTCGCGGCCCAGGGCCAGGAGGCCTTCGAGGTCGAGCTTGAGGGAGGGGTGGTAGTCGCGGAAGTAGCGGGTGATCATCTCCGGGGGGAAGCGGTCGATGCCGGCCGGGACGGGGGTGTGGGTGGTGAAGACGTGACCGGCGGCGGCGGCCTGGCGGGCCTCGTCGAAGGTGACGCCGAATTTTTCGATGAGCTTGCGGATGCGTTCGAGGGCGAGGAAGGCGGAGTGGCCCTCGTTCATGTGGCAGACGTCGGGCTCGATGCCCATGGCGGCGAGGGCGCGGGTGCCGCCGATGCCCAGGACGATCTCCTGCTTGATGCGAAGCTCCATGTCGCCGCCGTAGAGGTGGCCGGTGATGCCGCGATCGGCGGGATCGTTCTCCATGAGGTTGGTGTCAAGGAGGTAGAGCGGGTTTCGGCCGACGTTGACCTTCCAGACGGCGATGTTGACCTCGCGGCCTGGGAGCTGGACCTTGACGGTGACCTGCTGGCCCTTGTCGTCGAGGACGGGGTTGACGGGGAGGTTGGCGAAGTCGAGATCGGGGTAGTACTCCTGCTGCCAGCCGTCGGCGTTGAGGTACTGCTGGAAGTAGCCGTGGCGGTAGAGCAGGCCGACACCGACGAGGGGAAGGCCAAGCTCGGTGGCGCTCTTGAGGTGGTCGCCGGCCAGACAGCCCAGGCCGCCGGAGTAGATCTGGAGGCATTCGGTCAGGCCGAACTCGGCGCAGAAGTAGGCGACGGTGAAGTTGGTCAGGTCCTCACCCTTGCGGGCATGCCAGGGCTTGCGTTCGCGATGTCGGGCGAGGTTGCTCTGGACGCGGCCGAGGGCGGTGAGGAAGCCCTCGTCCTTGGCCAGGGCGTCGAGGGTGGCCTGGGGGCAGTTGCCGAGCATGGCCACGGGGTTGTGGTTGGACTTCTGCCAGAGCTCGCGGTCGATGCGGACGAAGAGCTCGACGGCCTCGGGGTGCCAGGTCCACCAGAGGTTGTAGGCGATGTCCTGGAGCGGGCGCAGGGGCTCGGGGAGGGAGGGGGTGACTTCGAAGGTGAAGACGCGGGCGAGGTCGGGGCCAATCATCATTGACTTTCCTTAGTCAAAGGTGGCGGACAGTTGGAGCTGTCCAAAAAACGGGCGCAGACGCCCTGCCCTGCGTCCTATAAGCAAAAAGTGTACCCTTGAACCGGGACGCGGGGCATGAAAAATCTCCCTCCTGCCTACCGATGAGCAAGAGGCAACAGGGTGACACGTCCCCTGATATCGGGCAGCGCGACAGGCCGTCTTGACCGGGCAGAGAGCGGTCAAGTCGTTTTTTTAGGTGCATGAAGAAAAAAGAGTTATCGGGCGGCGGGCGGTGCGGGCTGGGGCGTTGGCGGAGAGGTCGAAGGCTTTGAAGCCGTGCCCAGGCCGTGGTCGGCGGCGGCGGCGAGCATTTCGAGTCGGGCGAGGGATCGCTCGATCTGCGAGCGGAAGGCGTTGTAGGGGAAGAGGATCACGATGGCGACGACCAGGCCGGCGACGGTGGTGAGCAGGGCCTCGGCGATGCCCTGGGAGACGGCGCGGGGGTCGGTGGTGGACATGTCCGAGAGGATGTTGAAGCTGGAGATGATGCCGGTGACGGTGCCGAGGATGCCGAGCATGGGGGCGGCGGTGATGATGGTCGAGAGTGTGGGCATGAAGCGTTCGATGCGGGCGCGCTGGGTCTCGACGGCCTCGGTGATGGTGGCGTCGGCGACGCCGTTGTGGAGGAGCGAGGCGACCGCGCGGCCGTAGATCGAGGCGTCGTCGTCGCAGAAGGCCTCGGCGCGGGGGCGATCGCCGCTGCGAAGGATCTGGGCGAGCTTGGTGAGCCTTCGGACGTGGCCTGGGGAATTGGTGCGGAGCCAGAACCAGGCGCGTTCGAAGGTCAGCGTCAGGCCGACGAAGCTCAAGGCGAGGATGGGCCACATGATCGGGCCGCCGCGGTGCATCAGGTCGAGGAACGATTCCCAGGCGTGGGTCATGACTCGATCATCCGTGCAACGAGCGTGGAGGTTGTCCGCCAATCGTAGCCGGGCACTGCGTGCCCGGACCGGGCTCACAGAGCCCGGCTCGGACAAGTCAGAATGACAATCCGCTTCACTCGCCTTAGTTCGTCGGGGACAGCTCCAGGAGGGACATCGCTTCCTGGACGATGCGGTCGAGGCCCAGGCCGCAGTAGGCGAGGACCTCGTCGGGGGTTCGGCCGGACTTGGGGATGCGGTCGACGTGGAGCTGCTTGACCTTGAAGCCGCCGCCGTCGGCTGCGGCGATGTCGGCGATGGCGCTGCCGATGCCGGCTCCGTAGTTGTCCTCGAGGGTGAGGATCATGCCGTTGTTCTGGTTGGCCAGGTCGAGGATGGCCTCCTCGTCGAAGGGCAGGGAGTAGAGGTCGACGACGGTGGCGTCGACGCCCTGGGCGTCGAGCTTCTCGACGGCGCGGTTGGCCTCGTGGACCATGTAGCCACTGGCGACGATCAGCAGGTCACGGCCCTCGACGATGACCTCGTGTCCTCCGAGCTCGAAGGTGTCCTGGTCGGTGTAGAGGAACTCGGTGTCGGCGCGGAGGGTTCGCATGTAGCAGGGGCCGTCATAGTCGGCCATGGCGAGGGTCAGGGCGTAGGCCTGGTAGGCGTCGGAGGGCTGGAGGAGGTAGAAGCCGGGGTTGCCCTTCTGGTT
>JADZCW010000038.1 GCA_020851395.1 Phycisphaeraceae bacterium | reverse complement strand
GCGCGGAGCGGTGCAACAGCTTCACGAAGTTTTACCTGGCGGCGCTGGGTCAGTGCGGTTACGCGGCGGTGCCGTCGATCCCGCCGGAGATGGTGTTCCTGCCGAAGTGGTTCTACTTCCACCTGGATAAGGTGAGCGCGTGGACGCGGACGATGATCACGCCGCTGTCGATCGTGGCGAGCCACCGGCCGACGCGGAAGCTGCCGGGGGAGCTGGGGATCGACGAGTTGTACGTGGACCCGAAGCTGCGGCACAAGCTGGTGCCGAACGAGGGGGCGCACCGGACGTGGTCGCAGTTGTTCTGCTCGATGGACCGGCTGCTGAAATTGATCGACCGGGCGGGGATGACGCCGCTGCGGCGGAGGGCGCTTAAGCGCATTGAAGAGTGGATCGTGGAGCGGACGGACCGGTCGGACGGCTTGGGGGCGATCTTCCCGCCGATGGTGTACATCATCATCGCGCTGCGGTGCGTGGGGTACGACCGGAACCACCCGAAGATCCAGGAGTCGCACAAGCACCTCGACGACCTGATGCTGCACGACGAGGCGGATCAGACGATCCGGATCCAGCCTTGCTTCAGCCCGATCTGGGACACGGGGATCGCGTTGTATGCGTTGACGGAGGCGGGGCTGGACGGGTCGCACCCGTCGGTGAAGCGTTGCGCGGACTGGCTGGCGTCGAAGGAGTGTCGGCAGGCGGGGGACTGGGCGGCGAACGTTCGTCAGCCGGTGGAGCCGAGCGGGTGGTACTTCGAGTTCAACAACGGTTACTACCCGGATGTCGATGACACGGCGATGGTGACGATGGCGCTGCGGAAGACGGGGCTGGAGGACGTGGACGCGGCGGCGGAGCGCGGGGTGAAGTGGATCCTGGCGATGCAGAACGACGACGGGGGTTGGGCGGCGTTCGACCGGGACACGCACAATCGACCGCTGCTGGAGCATGTGCCGTTCGCGGATCACAACGCGATCCAGGACCCGTCGTGCCCGGACATCACGGGTCGTACGCTCGAGTGCCTGGGGCACATGGGGCTGCCGGTGCATCACACGACGGTGCAGAAGGCGATCCGGTACCTGCGTTCGCGGCAGGAGCGAGAGGGTTGCTGGTTCGGTCGTTGGGGGGTGAATTACATCTATGGGTCGTGGCAGGTGCTGTGCGGGCTGCGGACGATCGGATACGACATGTCGCGGCGGTGGGTGCAGAAGGCGGGGGCGTGGCTCAAGAGCGTGCAGCAGGCGGACGGGTCGTTCGGGGAGTCGTGCGATTCGTATGGGGACCCGGGGCTGAAGGGGATCGGTCCGTCGACGGCGAGCCAGACGGCGTGGGGGGCGATGGCGATGATGGCGGTGTATGGGCCGGGGGACGTGGACGTGCAGCGGGCGATTCGGTGGCTGTGCAAGACGCAGTTGGAGAATGGGACGTGGGATGAGCCTTGGTTCACGGGGACGGGGTTCCCGAAGGTGTTTTACCTGCGGTATCACCTGTACCGGCTGTACTTCCCGGTGATGGCGCTGGGTCGGTGGCTGCGTTACGCGCAGGCTGAGTCGGGGGACCGGGCGGATCAGAACTAGAAGGTCTGGGCGGGGAGCAGGTCAAAGATCGAGAGCAGGGGCTGGTCCACGGCGACGTCGGAGTCGGCGGCGGGGTCAGTGCGTGCGTCGGGGGCCCAGGCGTCGGCGAGGGAGGCGTTGATGGGACGGGTGGGCAGGTCGGCGTTGAAGTCGTCGAGGGGGACGAGGGCGGGGAGGTCGGGAGAAGAGGAGGGAACGAGGGAGGCGGGGAGGATCAGCGTGGGGGAATCGGAGGAGAGGTGGGGCAGAGGGTCGAGGGTCAGTGCGAGGAGGGAGCAGAGCAGGGTAGAGGGGTCGGTGGCGAGGGTATGGGCGGAGGCGGGGTAGGTGGTGGCGGCGGTCAGTGAGGTGGAGGTGAGGGTGAGGGGCGCGGGCGGGTTGGTGAAGGGCTGGGGGCCGAAGTAGTCGCGTGCGGTGGAGGCGACGGAGGCGACGGCGACGGAGGCGATGCGCGAGTAGTCGGCGTTGGCGAAGCGGACCTGGGTGGGGGTGAAGTCTCGGGCGGCGAGGTGGTCGAGGACGGCGGTGGTGTGCCAGCCGGCGACGTTGATGTCGGCGATGAAGGTCTGGGGGTTCCGGCGGCTGAAGGTGATCTGGACCTGGTCGTGGATGCGGAAGTCGGTGTATCCGGAGGTGACGGCGGAGACGGAGGGGTTGTTGCAGGGGACCAGGCCGGGGGAGTTCTCGAGGAGGAGGTCGTAGCCTGAGAGGTCGGTGATCTCGTACCAGCCGGGTCGGCAACCGGCGCCGCCGGCGACGTAGACCTGGTCGCCGGGGGACCAGCGGTAGGAGGAGAGCTCGTTGGTGGGCGAGTGGATCTTCCACTGGGGGCCGGAGGTGTCGATCTGGAGGTTGGCGTAGTTGAGGTTGACGGTGCGTGTGGGGTGGAGGGTGATGTCGTAGTCGTCGCTGACGAGGCGGACGGTCACGGCGTTGGAGGCGTAGTCGGCCCATAGCTCGGCGTAGTGCTGGTCGTCCTGGTAGAGCGTCAGGAGTGGCGAGGAGGGGTGGGTGAAGGCGGACTGGGAGTCGTAGTAGCCTGGGGGCAGGAGGAGGCTTGTCTGGACGGACCAGGGCTGGTCGGTGAGTGCGAGGTTGGTGACGGCCAGGCGTTCGTCGGGGGCGGACAGGCCGGGGGCGATGGGGTAGGCGTGGCCGTCCGAGCTTGGGGCGGAGTCGATCTGGACGGTGTCGAAGGCCAGGAGCATGCGTACGCCTGGGGTGACGGCGGAGGAGATGGAGAGGATGGAGTCGGTGTTTGAGCCGTGGCCTGTGAGGGTGGCGGTGGCCCAGTCGTCGGTGTCGATGGGGTTGGCGGCGAGGGTGAGTTGTCCTGCTAGGGTGCTCAGGACGACGCGTGGGAGTCGTGAGCCGAGTGCCATGTAGTGGACGCGAGCGGAGAGGATCTGTTCGTAGCCGACGGTCTGATTTCCGAGCCAGCGGTATGAGCCGAGGTTTCCGCTGGAGGGGTTGTTGAGGACCAGGAGGAAGACAGGTCCCAGGGAGGGAGGCTGGTGGTCGAGAGGCAGGCCGGAGTCGGGGTCGAGCCAGAGTCCCTGGGGATTTTTGAGGAGGGGGATCAGGAGGTTCGCGGGTGCGGGTTGGGAGACGACCTGCCAGGGGGTGGGGGCGAGGGCATTGGAGGCGCCGGGGGCGACGAGTGCGGGTTGGAGGATGTGCTGGAGGGTGGGGAGGTCCAGGGCGCGGAGGTAGTAGGGATCGTTGAGAGAGGGCGGGAGGAGGATCTTGTCGCCGTGGATGGAGATGATGGTGGTGGGACCGGCGCCGCGGAGGTAGGCGCCGAGGTAGGCGAAGTTGTAGCCGTCGGGGGAGTAGAGGATTCGTCGGGCGTTGGCGATGTTGTGGAGCGCGGAGTTGCCGACGTAGTTGGATCGAGTTTCGGGCTTGGGGAGTGTGAGCCAGAGGCCCTCGTACTTTCGTTCGTGCCCGGAGCCGAGGGAGTAGTCGGTGGAGGCCTGCTGGCCGAAGACGGACTCGAAGACGACGGGGTCGCCGGGGTTGGCGCCGGGTCGGAGGAGGCTGATCTCCTGGTTGGAGACGTCGTTGGCGACGAGGAGGGTGCCGAAGACGGGTCCTGGGACGGGCGAGACGAACTGGTTGCCGTAGGCCTGGGGGGAGGAGGTCTGTCCGTTGACGGCGTGAAAGACCTGCCAGAGGTTGGTGTCGGTCCAGAGGGATTTGTCGGGGCAGTAAAGCTCGACGACCTCCTGTCGTCCGAGGTTGTCGCCCTTGGCGAGGAAGAGTCGCAGGGAGTTGGCGCCGGGGATGACGCCGGCGGCGTGGAAGTGCATGTTGGCCTGGAGTTCCTGGAGGAGCTTGACGGGGGGGTCGATGACCCAGTTGTTGTTGTGGGGGTCGACCGAGGCGCGGTGGGCTTTGGCGAGGAAGAGCTGCCCGCCGGGGGAGCCGGAGTTGGCGTTGTAGTCGGTGTAGGGGAGCCAGACTTCCAGGGGGGCGTCTGTGGAGTCGGTGTCGGGGTAGTAGGTGTTGAAGCACCAGATGTTGCCGGCGTCGCGGCCGTCCTGTCCGGGGACGAAGTCGTATTGGCCGGCGATGTTCCAGAGCTGTCCGTGGTTGAGGGAGTAGAGCAGTGCGGTGCCGTTGGTCGTCCACTTGGCCAGGGCGGGGTCCCAGGCGAGTCGGACGCACATGGCCAGGAGTGTTCCGTGGAGGACGACGAAGGCCTTGGGAGTGTAGGCGAGGTTGGGATCGCCGGGGCCTGGTCGTCCGGGGCGCATCAGGTCGGCGGTCAGATGGGTGTGTGAGCTGTTGAGGGTGCTGACGGTCAGGTCGGGCAGGGGGTCGATGGAGCCGAGGATGATCTTGAGGGCGTAGTTGGAGTCGGCGTAGACGGTAAGTGGGGTCTGTCCGTCGAGGTCGACTCCCGATGCCATGGGGAAGAGTGTTCCGTTGGTCTGCTGGACGAGCTGGAAATCGGCCAGGTCGGTCAGGGCGCGGTCGTCGTCGTAGCGGATCTGGTCCTGGGCGACGGGCAGGCCGGAGGCGTCGACGGAGGAACTGTCACGGTCGAAGTCGACGGTGAGGTCGCCGGTGGCGCCGTTGTCGAAGAGGACCTGATGGTTCTGGGTGGGGCCGAAGAGTGGCAGGGCGTCTGGGACGGAGTTTCCGAGGCGGGCGCGGGCGAGGGCGAGGTCGTCGGCGCGGATCTGTCCGTCGGCGTTGATATCGGCGGCGGGGAGGTAACGGGGTGAGCCGGCGGTGGTGACGCCGATGGGGAGGGTCAGGAGGTCGTCGCCGGCAACGACGCTGTTGCGGTTGACGTCGCCTGGCAGGACAGCGAGGAGGAACTGGAAGTTTCCGCCCTGGGCGCCGTCGCCGGAGGGGAAGGTCGAGGGGGTCTGGGCGTCGAGGGGGTTGGACCACTCGCCGTCGAGCCATCGGCCGTCGAGGGTGGTGATGGGGTCGTCGCCCTGGCCGTTGAGCTCGATGACGACGAGGTCGGCGTCGAGGGTGGAGGCGAGGGTCCAGGTGGCGGTGAAGGTGGCGGGGTCGTAGGAGAAGCTGGTGACGAGGAGGTCGGGCTGATTGACGCCGCGGAGTTCGAGGTCCTGGGCGTCGACGAGGACGGCCTGGTCGAAGCGGATGGTGACGCGATCGACGCCGAGCCAGGGGACGGCGAGGAGTTGGAGGTCGGAGCCGACGGTTGGCGCGTAGCCGGGCGTGCCTGGGGCGACGGCGTTGAGGAAGGAGGAGGACCAGTGGGAGCCGCTGACCCATAGGCCGGTGACGCGTGGTCCGGGGGTGAGGTCGAGGGGGGTGGCGATGATGGCGGGGGCATCGGCGGAGAGGAGCCAGCGGGGCTCGAGTGGTTCGAGAGTGGGCGGGGGATTGGAGTCGTCGGGGCGTCGCCTGCGGCGGAGGGAGGAGAGCAGGCCGGCGCCGAGGAGCCAGGGCATGGCGCCGGGCTCGGGCAGGCTGTTCAGGACGGCGGCGGAGGGGGAGGTGAGGAGTTCGATGAAGGGGTTGATGTCCTGGACGTTGATGGCGCCGTCGGAGTTGGGATCGATGCGGGCGAGGATGACGTCGGGGTAGGAGGCCTTGTAGGCGTTCAGGTCGCGTAGGGCGAGGACGAAGGGGTTGATGTCCTGGACGTTGGTGAGGCTGTCGCCGTTGAAGTCGCCGAGGGTCAGGAGCGGCGTCAAGAGGAAGGCTCGCGGCTGGCCGAGGTAGGTTCCCTGGCCGATGATCTGGCCCTGGTTGTTGATGTCGACGGCGCGGGTGAGTGTCCAGCCGGAGAGGGGATCGATCAGGAGGTTGAGGTCGATGATGGAGTCGTTGTAGCTGACGAAGGCGCGTGCCTGACCGTCGGCGCCGGTGGCGTAGCCGACGACGGCGCCGAGGTCGTTGACGCCCAGGGCCTCGGAGACGGCGCCGCCGAGGGCGCCGAGGTCCAGGACATTCCAGAGATTGCCGGAACGGGTGGCGCGGAAGGCGTGGTACTGTCCCTGGTCGTTCCAGGCGGAGCCGGCGATCAGGCCGTCCTGACTGACGGCGTAGGCGGCGTTCTGGGTCATTCCGGGGAGGAGTGGGATGGCGTCCTGGGGGGTGATGGCGGCGTTGGGTGAAGTGGAGAAGGCGCGTGATAGGCCGGCGGGGTTGGCGGCGGCGCCGACGGTCTGTCCGGCGTTGTTGATGGCGTAGGCCTGGCTCCATTCTCCGCCGAGGGCGCCGAGGTTGTCGGTGGCGGGGTTGATGGGTTGATTGGGCTGGGTGCGGAAGGCGAGGAAAGAGCCGGAGGCGGTCTCGGCGGCGCCGACGGCTTGGCCGAGGTCGTTGAGTCCCAGGCCGATGCTGTTCGAGCCGCCGAGGGCGCCGAGGTCGTCGGTGCTGAGCAGGGCGCGGTCGGCGGGGACACGGAAGGCGTGTGACTGGCCGAAGGGGTACCCGGCGGTGCCGACGGTCTGGCCGGAGGCGTTGACGGCGGCGGCTTGGCCCCAGTTGCCGCCGAATGAGCCGATCAGGTCGCTGACGGATAGGCTGGGCAGAGCTCCTAGGGCGAAGTCCTCTGAGCGGTAGGCGTAGGGCGTGAATTGCGCATCCTGCAGAGTCCCTACGAAGCGTCCGTAGTCGTTGATGGCGGCGGAGTCGTTGGCCCAAGCGCCGAGTGTGCCCAGATTATCAAGGAGATAGCTGACGGCGGCGTCGTCGCGGGAGGCGCTGGCGGCGGCGAGGAGGACGCAGAGCAGCGTCCAGAGTGGTGTCGGGAGGGCACGGGGTGGGCGCATCCCCTTGTTCCTGATGGGGCTAGAAAAAAAGCACGGCTTGCCTGGGCAAGCGGTCGCGCAGGGTGGGCTCGGTGCAGACCGCAGTAAGTCAATATCTACCACTACGCTGGCGGAAATCAATGCCCTTTGGGGGAGTCCGCAGGGAAAAGGCCGACGATTTTTATGTGTCAACTGGTCAATTTCAGACATTGCAGTCTGTACTTCATGCGATACAATCAGGAGTTATAGAAGTGGTGCAGGTTCCCCCAAGGTGACGCCGTGGGTTTATGCGGCGTCGATATGTGCCCACCGCGCCGCGGCGGCGAGATCTCAAGCTCGAGCAAGTTTCCCCCCGTGTCAGGGCTGTGGCGTCGGCGGTTGTGAAGGAAGTCATTTGTGCGTGAGGCTGGCGGGGGCCAGGCTGGCGGTTTGCTTCTTCCGCAGGCAGGTCGTCGCAGCGGACGGTCAGGGACGGACACGCAACGAGGGCGATCTGAGGAGGACAGGCCATGAAGATCATGCTGGTGGACCCGCATCCGATGTTCCGTCGTGCGTTGGCGATGCTGATCCAGGCGCAGGAGCAACTGGAGGTGGTGGCGGAGGTGGAGCAGCCGGTGGAGGCGGTGCGTGTGGCGGGGGAGATCCGTCCGGAGGTGGTGCTGCTGGACAGCGTGGTGACGGGTCAGGCGGGTCTGGAGGTGGCGAGGCAGATGAGCGAGCTGCGGCCGGCGCCGGCGATCATCGCGCTGTGCGACCAGCCGTCGCGGTCGATGATTCTGGGGTTGTTCCGGGCGGGGGTGATGGGGGTGATCTCGCGTTCGTGCACGCTGGCGATCCTGCTGGAGGGGATCGAGCACGCGAGGCAGGGCAGGCGGTACATGTGCCCGCTGCTTTACAGCCTGTGCGACCCGCGTGAGATCGAGCATCCGGAGGAGGCGGCGGTGCAGAGGCGGGGGTCGGTGCGTGACAGCGGGGCGTTGAGCCAGCGGGAGAAGCAGGTGCTGCAGCTCTTGAGCGAGGGGATGAGCAACAAGGAGATGGCGCAGAAGCTGGAGGTGAGCGTCAAGACGATCGACACGCACCGTCAGCACATCATGGACAAGCTGAACCTGCGGACGGTGGCGGGGCTGACGAAGTACGCGTTGCGCCAGGGGCTGACGACGTTGGGGTAGGAATCAGGGCGGAGCTGGGGACTGACGGAAGGCGACCCGGGGCTTGCGCCCCGGCTTGGGGGAAGACGCGGCCCGCGAGCGGGGGCGGGGCACGGCTTTTCCCGTGCCGGGCTTTGTGGTAGGAGTGTCGGGGTGAAACGGCGAGGCCCGGTGGCGGAACGGCAGACGCGACGGACTTAAAATCCGTTTCCCGGCAACGGGGGTGCGGGTTCGAATCCCGCCCGGGCCATTGGCGGAGCGGTGCATCTCGGGTTCATCTCCAGGAAATCGCAGATCCGCGAAGAGGACGGCGGCGGAGGGGGCTGGGTCCTGACGTTGTCCGTGCGCCAAGCCAACGCGCTTCTGACTTATTCCTCGCCGAATCGCCACGGAGCTGTCGCCCGCCGCTAACAGGTGGTCGGTGTGATGTCCCCTGTCGGATCAACCCGACCCAACAGGGAGACATCACGGATGAGACAGACAAAGACACAAGGCTGGTCAGGTCGAAACTCCATCGCCACCCGTCACGGGTTCACGTTGATCGAGCTGCTGGTGGTGATCTCGATCATCGCGTTGCTGATCGGGGTGCTGCTGCCGGCGTTGGGGACGGCGCGGGAGTCGGCGAGGTCGACGAAGTGCGCGACGAACCTCAAGCACATCGGCCAGTCGGTGGAGGCGCACGTGGCGGGGGACGCGAACCTGGCGTACCCGGCGTCGTACCTGTACCCCTGCAACGAACGCGGGGACTGGAAGCTGGCGGACCAGTACTCGGGGGCGCCGCACCCTTACGGGTACCTGCACTGGTCGTACCAGTTGTACGACGACCAGTCGATCGGGGAGGAGGCTTTTTCGTGCCCGTCGGTGAAGGTCGGGGCGCCGCCGCGGACGAACCCGGGGCCCAAGGCGGAGGACTGGGAGACGGGGCAGGTGGACCAGAACGGTTCGTCGAACCCGAACGACCTGACGGACAAGCAGGCGCCGCGGTGCTCTTACGCGATGAACGGGGCGCTGGTGCCGCGGAACAAGTTCGCGGACAAGGGGTCGGCGAGGAAGAACGTGTGGGTCGGGCCGGAGAAGGTGGACTCGCCGTCGGTGACGATCCTGACGGCGGAGTTCCATCAGAACTGGCAGCTCTTGCGTCAGGGGACGGGGCAGGTCAAGAGCCATCGGCCGCTGAACCCGTTCTACAACGTGTCTTCGGGGAGCGATCCATACTCGGCGCCGGCGCGGGCGGGGTTCCGTTACCACCCGGGGAGCCCGAACGACCGGTTCGGGTTGCAGCCGAACCCGACGCTCAACGAGGCGACGAGCGGTGGGCTGACGGAGGTGTCGGAGCAGTCTGGGCCGAACCTCAACGCGGTGGCGCGGCATCACAGCGGGGGGACGGCGGGCGAGGTGGGCAAGGAGGGGACGGGGAGCTTTCTGTACGTGGACGGGCACGTGGAGCGCAAGACGGTGCTCGAGACGCTCGAGCAATACGAGTGGGGGGACAAGTACTACAGCATCAGCGGTGAGCAGAAGGTGTACGACCTGAACGTGAACAAGAACGGCAAGTGATCCCTACGGGGAACAACCACCCAAGAGAGGAGATTCATCATGGCATCAGGCATGAAGGGACATCGGCTCGGTCGCGTCGCGGGGATTGCGCGGGGGCTGGCGGCGGTCGGGCTGCTGGCGGGCGCGACGGCGGTGTGGGGGCAGGACTACCCGGGGGGTCAGGTGAACATCAGCGGGGCGACGCTGTTCTACAACTTCTTCACGGCGCCGGCGTCGACGAATGACTGGGCGGACGTGGACGGGGACGGGGTGTTCGGTTTCGACCCGATGTTCGGGACGACGGACCAGCTCGCGACGACGCCAACGATCAACAACCCGGGGAACCCGGCGACGTACAGCGTGACGTTCGGGTCTCCGTCGTATTGGATGGTGAACTACCGTGGGGTGGGGTCGGGCAACGGTCTGAAGGAGATGGTCAATGATCAGTTGGCGCGGATCAACGGGAGCTCGAACATCCCGACGAGCGTGCCGGCGGAGGGCGGGCTGTTCAACCGGCTGGCGTACGTGACGCAGTTGGGGCTGGTGGACACGGGGGTGGCGAATCCGAACCACGCGAGCGGTTCGCCGGTTCTGCAAACATCGATCGACGTGGCGGTGATGGACGTGCCGACGACGTGGTTCGTGCAGGCGGGGACGTCGAGCTCGGGGGCGTGGAACCGCAAGCCGACGGAGGTGGGGTACGGGACGAACCCGACGACGTCGACGGCGGGGCAGTCGAACACGCTCAAGACGCTCAGCGACAGCGCGCACCCGGGGTACGGGTCGCTGAACACGAACACGCAGTCGCCGGACAGTCGGACGATCTTCGACACGCCGGTGGCGTGGGTGCCGATCGCGGTGATCGCCAACCCCGGGGCGGCGATCGACGGGGACGGGAACGGGACGGCGGACGGGAACGTGAGCATGACGCAGCTGGAGCACCTGTTCGTGACGGGACGGATGGGAAGCGGGGAGAACCTGATGGCGGTGACTCGCGACGCGGGGTCGGGGACGCGCAACGGGGCGATGAACTCGCTGGGGATCGACCCGAGCTTCGGGGTGGGGGACAACGTGGGGGTGAAGAACGACGACGTGAACTTCGACAAGATCGGGGCGAACTTCGTCTCGAACAACAAGGGGGGATCGAGCGGGATGGAGCGGACGGTGGAGTACGCGCGGTTGGCGGTGGGGTACACGGGTCTGGCTGGGGCGAGCCGTGCGGGGGAGGACGCGACGAGCGGGCGGTACGAGATCCTGGGGGTGAAGAAGGACATCGACGGGGACGGGAACGGCGCGGCGGACGGGACGCAGCACGTGCGGCCGTCGGCGACGAACGTGCTGGACAACGCCAACGCGAACACGGGGTGGCAGATCGGGGGGCCCGAGACGTTCGCGACGGTGGGCGACCCCAACGCGAGCCGGCCGGTCGGGGACCCGCGGAAGACGGTGAACCCGGCGATGGCCAGGGCGACGGCGGCGGGGTACATCAACAACATCGAGGACTCGATCGCGGCGTTCGAGGCGGTGCCGGGGGACGTGGCGAACATCGGTTCGCCGGGGGAGTACCTGGCGTCGACGTTCACGCTGACGGCGGCGGTGCAGGCGCAGCCGGTGGCGACGAACCCGACGAATTTCCAGGCGACGCCGGGGTACAACGCGTCGCTGAACAGCGAGAGCAAGGCGCTGCTGGCGACGACGCTCAATGTGCCGGCGTACGGGTCGGTGGGGTCGGGCGCGGGCAAGGTGCCGACGCGCGACAGCACGGCGAACTACACGGACAACGCGGGGATCGGGGTCAACAGCTACAAGACGATCGACGGGACGCTCTTGGCGTACGGGTCGAGCCTGAACCTGCGGAACAAGATCGCGGGGGACTTCAACAACGACGGGAAGCGTTCGACGGGGGACGTGGCGAAGATGATGGCGTGGGCGAAGTACCGCGGGCTGGGAGGCGCCACGGCCGGCGGGACGATGCCCGAGAGCGGGACGGGGCTGAGCCTGGAGATCCTGGGCGACTTCAACGCGGACGGGAACTTCGACGGCAAGGACGTGCGTTACTGGGCGGACGGTCTGCACCTGGTGGGCGGTTCGCTGAACCGGTCGGCGGGTTTCGCGGCGGTGGACGCGCAGTGGGGCGTGCTGACGGGCGATGGGAACTTCTTCGACACGACGCTGGCCACGGGCAAGGCGTACGCGGCGGGGGACGCCCGCGGGGACGTGGCGGGGCTGGCGGTGCGCAAGGGTTCGAGCCCGTCGGGGGCTGATGGGGCGGTCAACGCGGCGGACATCGACTACGTGTACGCCCAGTTCAAGCACAACGCGTTCGTGACGGACGGGGCGGCGAACTGGTCGGACCTGGACGAGGCGGTGGGTTTTGACCTGTCGGCGGACATGACGGGCGACCTGACCGTCAATCAGTCGGACGTGGACGAGGTGGTGCTGACGGTGCTCGGGACGCAGTACGGCGACGCGAACCTGGACGGGGTCGTGGACGGCGCGGACCACGCGTTGTACGCGGCGAACCTGGGGTCGGCCGGCGGGTGGGCGACGGGCGACTTTAACGGGAACGGGGTGGTCGATGATGCGGACCGTGTGCTGTGGTGGGCGTCGGCGGGGATGCAGGGGGATTTTAATGGCGACCACGTGGTGAACGTGCAGGACATCAACCCGTTCGTGGCGGCGCTGGGTGACGCGGGGGCGTTCGCGGCGGGGCACCCGGAGATCCTCCTCGACGGGGTGGACGTCAACGGGGACGGGGTGATCAACGTGCAGGACATCAACCCGTTCGTGGCGATGCTTGCGGGGGGCGGGGTGGATGTCAGCGTGCTGGTGATCCCTGAGCCGTCTGCGGTAATGCTGCTGGCGGTGGTGGGGCTGTACCTGGTCCGTCGCAAGCGGTGAGGAAAGGGCCGAGGGGCTGTGAGGGACCCTTCGGCTGCATACCGGCCGGGACGTGTTGGGCGTCCCGGCCGGTTTTTTTCTCGGATGGTGGTGGTTTCGGCGGAGACCCAGGCATGCCCCCCGGAAGATGCCTGGGCTTAGGAGGGGGCGAGTTGGGATTGGCGATGTTGAAGGACGGGATGAGGGGTTTATGATGAGGGGCTATGAGCACGCCAAGTTCCAATACGCCGCGTCATGTCATTGCAGCGCTGGTCACCAATGAGCCGGGGGTGCTGGCCCAGGTCGCGGGGATGTTCGCGGCGCGGGGGTTCAACATCGACAGCCTGGTGGTCGGGCGTACGGAGAACCCGGAGATCTCGCGGATGACGATCGTCGTCAGCGGGGACAACGCGGTGCTGGAGCAGGTGCGCAAGCAGTTGCAGAAGCTGGTGCCGGTGATGAAGGTGGTGGACTACGGGGCGATCCCGTACGTGGAGCGGGACCTGATGCTGGTGCAGGTGTCGACGGCGGGAGCGGCTCACGGGGCAGAGGGAAGCGCTACCCCCCCACCGGCTGGGGATGCGGCGATGGCGGGCGAGATGGCTCGTCGGCGTGGGGAGATTATTCAGTTGGCGAACCTGTTTCGGGCGAAGGTGGTGGACGTCAGCGCGGAGAGCGTGATGATCGAGCTGTCGGGGACGGAGGACAAGATCGAGGCGTTCATCAAGCTGGTGGCGCCTTATGGGGTGGTGGAGCTGGCGCGGACGGGGGT
>JADZCW010000037.1 GCA_020851395.1 Phycisphaeraceae bacterium | reverse complement strand
GCTTGCTGGCGATCGATCGCGGCGTCGAGGATCTTGGCCCGCTCCTCGGGGGTGGCGGCGGCGAACTGCTCGACCTGACGGTCCATCATCTGCTGGCCGACCTCGCGCATGGCCTGTCGGAGTTCGGGGTGGTCCCGGAACTTCTGCCAGAGGCCCTGACGATCCTCCGGCGAGGCGTTCATGAACAGTTCGCCGGCTCGATCGAGGTAGCGCTGCTGGGCGTCCTTGTCGAGCCGGCGGTAGCGGCCGCTGGCCAGGACATCGACGGCTTGGTTCATGTCGTTGGGCATGGCCGGCGGGTTGAGCCACCAGGCCCAGACGCTTCCGGCGGTCAGGCAGACCACCGTGGCGGCGGGCAGGATGATCTTGAGGCGCCGCAGGGCCTTGGGCGAGAGCTTGTGGAGGAAAGTGAGCATGGCTAGTAATTCCCCGCGTGGCCGTCGGCGAACAGCAGGTTGCGCAGGTCGTGGAAGAAGGCCAGGGTGATCGTGCCCTTGGTCGTCTCGAAGTCGCCGCCGTCGCAGTCGCGCATCACCACCACGTCGCTGATGGTCAGGCCCATGCGTTTGACCATGGGCAGGTCGTCGAAACGTCGGCCGGAGAAGCCGGACTCATAGGAGTAACTTGAGCCGGCCAGGTCGTAGGCGCCCATGACGTCGCCGGGGCACTGGTAGATCTCGTTGGGGTGGTCGTCGCTGGCCTCGAGGTAGGCCTTGAGGGCCACCGGGAGCGAGGGGTCCTCGCTGCTCGAGAGGAAGGGGTCGGGCATGTACTTGGCGACGGGGTAGAACTCGCGATGGTCGGACTTGAACGACTCGATCGACACGCCGACCTGCCGGAGGTTGCTGGCGCAGGCGGTCTTGCGGGCCCGCTGACGGACGACCGAGAGGGCGGGCAAGGCCAGGCCGATCAGGATGCCGATGATGGAGATGACCACCAGGAGCTCGATGAGGGTGAAGCCGACAGCCCGGCCGTGGCGACGAGGTGAGATTCCAATGGATGTCGGCGCATAGGGCATAACGACCCCCCTGTTGCAGGGATCAACGCCGGCGGGGCGGCGTTATTGCATAGGACTAGATATCGGCGTGGGCGGGGTCAAAACGGCAGATCAGGGCGTACATCCCGGCCCCGATCGACTGGGCGACGCCGGGGTCCTTGATCATGGCCAACTTCAGGGCGTCGACGCGGAAACGGGCCTCGAAGTTGGTCTCGATGGCCCGGCCCATGCCCTGGAAGATTAAAAGGTCGCAGCGGCGATTCACGACGGCCCGGGCGAGCTCGTCCGAGACGTGGCACAGGTCGATCAGCGGCGAACCGTTGCCGCTGGGCACCGACTCGAGACGGCCCTCGGCGAGGGCCCGGCGGATCACCGGATCGGCCGTCGCGGCCTGCCGCAGGATCTCGACCAGCTCCGGGTGGGTGATGTCGTTCAGGGCCGGCAGAGTGTTGGCGGCGAGGATGACGCGACCCCCCCTGCTCACGAGCTCCCTGGCCAGGGGGATCATGCCCAGGACGACGTCGGGGCCGGCGTTGTCCACGAGCATCACGGAGGACTTGTAGCCAGCCTTGCCCCGCAGGCGGGTCAGGAAGGCGTCAAGGTGGTCGAAGAACCACGGCCGGGGTTTGAGCTTGGCCCGCACCGCCCGGGAATCGACGGAGCCTTGCTCAAAGAGCGCGAGCGTGGCCACGGCGCCGAGGTCGAAGATGTTGCCCGCGAAAACACCCTCGAACAGCCGGACGAGACGCTCGTCCTCGGCCAAGGCGTCGAGCTCTGCCAATACCCCAGGCAACATCCGCAGGGCCAGCTCGTTCTCTCTCTGCTTGGTCAGGCGGTAGGGATCGTTCAGGCCGGAGCGGATCAGCGCCGCTTGGCGGGCGTGACAGATGGCGTTGATGTCCAGCCGGCCGAACTTGCCCGGCTCAGTCTCGACGGCGGCGAGGTAGTCCAGGAAGTCGCGGCGGGTCTGCTCGACACGCTGCTCGATCTGCTGCGTGGTCTCGCCCCGGTCGGCCGCCTCGGTCCTTGCCTCCTCGAGCAGCTTGACGAGGTGATCGCGGAAGAGCTTGAGCCAGTAGGCCCGCTGATCCGCGGCCGAGGGGGGCGTCAGGTCGAGCGAGCAGGCGACGTAGCGCTGCGGCTCGGCCAGCAGGGGGAATAACGTCTTGCCGGGCTGGGTGAGGACGGGCATGGGTGTGGGGATTGGGGATAAGGGATTGGGGTGGGGGATCAGAAGCGGGCAAAGTTGCGCAGCATGGCCAGGCCCACGCGCTGCGATTTCTCGGGGTGGAACTGGGTGGCCCAGACGTTGTCCCGCCAGACGGTGGCGCAGAAGGGCTGGCCGACCGGGTACTCGGCGGTGGCGCTGACGAACGACGAGCCCTGGCGCACATCGGGCAGGGCGTAGTAGCTGTGCACGAAGTAGACGGCCGGGTCCGTCCCGGCCTGCACGGGCAGGTCGGCGAGCAGCGGGTCCTGGCGGGTCCAGCGGATTGTGTTCCAGCCCATGTGCGGGATCTTGATCAGGGGCTGGCCCTGGGCGTCGAACTGCTGGCGGAACTGCACGACCTGGCCCTTGAACACGCCGAGGCCTGGGACGGGCTGATCGGGGCTGGGCGCGTCCTCCTGCGAGCTCTCGAAGACCAGTTGCAGGCCCAGGCAGATGCCCAGGAAGGGCTTGCCCGTGGCGATGAAAGCGTGGATGGGATCGATCCACCCGCGGTTGCGCAGATTGATCATCCCGTCGGCGAACGCGCCGACCCCCGGAAGGATGAGCTTCTTGACACCGTCCATCTCGGCGGGAGAGGGCAGGATGCGGGCCTCGGCCCCGACGAGTTCGAAGGCCTTCTGCACGCTGCGCAGGTTGCCCATGCCGTAGTCGATGATGCCGATCATGGGAGGGTTCGCGGTTGGGGGTTCGTACAAACACTCCTGAACCCCGCATTTTCATGCGGGTCAGGCGTGTCGGATTCTAACAGGACTACCGTAGCAACTTCCGGGGGGCTTCCGGGGGGGAGGCTATTCGTTGAGGATGACGACGATCTCGACGCGGCGGCTCTTGGCCTTGGTGTCGCGTGCGTGCCACTGGCCGAAGCCGGCGGCGTACATGCGCTCGGGGTTGAGGCCCTTG
>JADZCW010000036.1 GCA_020851395.1 Phycisphaeraceae bacterium | reverse complement strand
CTCTGCCTGCCTTCAGCCAATATCTCACAGCCTTCCCCGCCGCTCGCTCGCCCGAGGAAAAAATGCGGGCCATCGATCAGCTGATCCACGCCTTTCACTGGGACCTCAAGGATCACGTCCCCAACCGGGTGGCCGCCAACAATCTCCTCGAGGGCAGCCTGGAGCAGGTCTGCGCCTTCCTCGACGCGTTATCCGCCAGGGACGATGCGGCGAAAACGCAATGGCGGCAGACGGTGCAGTGGATGTGGCGGCGACGGCGGAATCAGCCGTGACCGAAGCTCTGCGGTTCCCGCATCAGGCAAGCCACGCCGGCGGCTGCTCCCACGTGCCGCCGAAGACGATCTGCGCCATCGGCCGCCGCTGCCTCGCCCCGTCGTCGCGGGCCCGGGTCGTCTCGGGCAGAAGCGATCCGTCTCCGGGGTAGCCGATCACGATGGCCGTCACCGGCTCATAGTCGTCGGGGATGCCCAGTTCCGTGCGGGCCTTGGCGGGATTGAAGCCGGCCATCTGGTGGACGCGCAGCCCCAGCTCCGTCGCCTGGATCGCCAGGCTAGCGGCCGCCTGCCCCACGTCGTGCCAGGCGTGACGATTGGAGTTGCCGTTGCGGGTGAAGCTCAGCTTCGCCACCGAGATCACCAGCACCGGGGCGTGCTGCGCCCACGCCGCATTGGCCTCTCCGAGCGTTGAAAGAATCCGCTCAAACGTGTCGCCCTGACCCTTGACGCCCACGACGAACCGCCAGGGCTGCTCGTTGAAGGACGACGACGCCCAGCGCGCAGCCTCGAAAAGACTGCGAAGTTTCTCGGGCTCGACCGGCCGGACGTCGAAGGCCACGGGGCTCCAACGCGCCCGGATGTGCGGATGAACGGGATGGTCCACGGGGGCGGGCTTGTCGACGGGCATGCGGTAACTCCTGGCACGATGGGCAATGATAGGCGCCGTCACACCACGCCATTCAACCGCCATCCGCCGACGCGGGGCGAATGAAGATCTTCTCCGCCGCCGCGACGCTCAGGGTGATCTGCGCTCTCCCGGAAGCACCATCAGACGCGCGGAGGCGCAGCACCTGGGCCTGGGGATCGTGATCGACGATCTGCACCGTCGCCCCCGGCACGAGCCCCTGCTCGCTGAGGTAATTCAGGAACTGTGGGCTCTGATCCGCCACCCGGCCGACGCGGACCGATCGGCCCACCTCCACCCGGCTCAAGGGTTGATCACGCGACGGCGCGAGCTGGCCGGCCGCTGTGGGAATCGGCGAGCCGTGCGGGTCGAAACCCGGATGGCCCAGCAGCGCGTCGAGCTTCTCCAGCACGCGCTCTGAGACGGCGTGTTCGAGACGTTCTGCCTCCACGTGCACCTCCGACCAGTCCAGCCCCACCACCTGCACCAGGAACAACTCGAGAATGCGGTGCCGTCGCAGGACGTGCATCGCCAGCTTCCGCCCGCGCGCGGTCAGCCGCAGACCCTGTCGAGCCTCGTAGTCCACCAGCCCCGCCTCCGAGAGCGTCTTGGCCATCGACGTGGCGGTCCCAGGCGTAACGCTCATCGCCACGGCCAGCTCGCCCGTCGACAAGCGCCAGTCGCGCGCCGCGCCGGCCAGCTGCTCCTGGTGGAGGATCTGCTTGAGGTAGTCCTCGACGGTCTGGGTGGCCATATGCACGAGGTGGATGAGGGGTTCAATCGACGGACTCGCGGCAAGACGAGCATAGCACGCCAAGCCTTGATCGTCCAAAAGAGATCGTTCGATCCATAAAATTATCAAATTTGACTAATCAAAATTCCACGCTAGACTCCCCATGCTCCCCACGGAAAGGATGACCGTATGCCCGGAAGAATCGGTTTCCTGCTGGCTCTCTGGCTGTTGCTGGCCGGCTGCGGCCAAGCCCCTGAGCCCCCCGCGGGGGAGGTGGCTTCGTCGGCTCGCCCGACGCAGTACCCGTACCGTGTCGTCACCACCATCGCCATGATCACCGACATCGTCCAACATGTCGCCGGCGAGCACGCCACCGTCACGGGCATCATCGGCACTGGCGTCGATCCCCACCTCTTCAAGCCCACGCGCTCCGACGTCGCGGCCATGCTCGGGGCCGACGTCGTCTTCTACAGCGGCCTGCACCTCGAAGGGAAGATGGGCGACACGCTCGTCCAGGTCGCCCGCCGCAAGCCCGTCTTCGCCGTCACCGAACGGCTCGACGAGTCGTACCTCCTCGAACTCCCTGGCAGCGGGGGTCAACACGATCCCCACGTCTGGATGGACGTCACAGCCTGGTCCAAAGCCGTCGAGGCTGTCGCAGACTCGCTCTCGGAGTTCGACCCCGACCACGCGGCCGAGTACGCCGCCAACGCCGCGACCTACCGCCAGCAACTCGAAACCCTCGACGCCTACGTCAAACAAATGATCGCCAGCATCCCCCCCACCACGCGCGTGCTGGTCACCGCCCACGACGCCTTCGGCTACTTCGGCCGCGCGTATGGCCTGGAAGTGCGCGGCATCCAGGGCATCTCCACCGAATCCGAAGCGGGCCTCGAGGACCTCAACCGCCTGGTCGACATGGTCGTGACGCGCAAGATCGGCGCCGTGTTCGTCGAAACCTCCGTGGCCCAGAAGAACGTCCGCGCCCTGGTCGAGGGCGCCGCGGCGCGCGGACACACCCTGGCCATCGGCGGCACCCTCTTCTCCGACGCCATGGGCGCCCCCGGAAGTTATGTTGG
>JADZCW010000035.1 GCA_020851395.1 Phycisphaeraceae bacterium | reverse complement strand
TTGACGGTGCCGGCGAGGACCTGGCGGAGCAGGGCCATGGGGTTGAGTCGGCTCTCGGCGGCGCCGGCGAAGCTCATGTCGGCCCAGCCGCGCTGGATGACGCGGAGGGACTCGCCGATGGACAGGGCGCCGGAGGACTCGCCGCAGGTGATGGTGTTGGACGGGCCCTGGGCGTCGTGGATGATCGAGACGTGGCAGGCGAGCATGTTGGGCAGGTACTTGAGCATCCACAGGGGGGTGAGCTGGGTCATGCCCTGCGTGCCCCACTTGTGGAAGTCGAAGGTCGTCGCGTCGCCGTCGGCGGTGGCGACGGCGAGGGCCTCGGTCAGCTCGTTGATGTCGGCGGCCATGAGGCCGGCGCCGACGTGGACAGCCATGCGCGAGCCGGGGTAGGACGTGGGCTGGCCGTTCTCAGCGGTTCCCGTGGTCACCAGGCCGGCATCGCGTGCGGCGAGGTCGGCGGCGGCGACGGCGAGCTCGATGTCGCGGGCCATGACCTTGGTGGCCTTGCGGTAGCTCTTGGGGACGAAGTCGCGGACGGCGAAGTCACGGACCTCGGAGGCGATGCGGCAGGGCAGGCCGGCGGCGTCAAAGCTGGCGATCGGGGCGATGGCGGAGCGGCCCTGGAGCAGGGCCTGCCAGTGGTCCTCGATGGAACGTCCCAGGCCCGTCAGGGCGCCGAGGCCTGTGATCAGCACGCGTCGTGACATCGGGCGGGGAGGCTCCGGGGCGGGGATGCGGGGGGAGCGATCGGCGGGGCGTTTACCCTTCGATCTTTCGGAGGCTCAGGCCCATGTCCGAGAGCTTGTTCTTGATCTCGAGGAGGCTGGTGGTGCCGAAGTTTTTGACGCCCATGAGCTCGGCCTCGGTCTTGAGGCAGAGGTCGCCGATGGTCTGGACGCCCAGAAGGGCCAGGGCCTTGCGGGCGCGGACGGACAGGGCGAGCTCGGAGACGGAGCGTTCGAGCATCTCGTCGGAGGAGCCGGTGGAGGTCTTGAGCTGGTCGTAGACGGCCTGCTTGGCGGCGGTCTGCTGCTCGGAGGCGGCCTGTCCGAGCTTGAGGCCGCGCTGGGCGAGCATGGCCTTGATCTCCTGGAGGCTCGAGTCGCCGAAGTTGCGGTAGCTGCAGAGTTCGGCCTCGCTGATGCGGAGCAGGTCGCCGAGGGTGCGGACGTTCATTTTGCGCAGGGCGTTGCGGGTGCGGACGGTCAGGTCGAAATCGGTGACAGGGGTGTCGAGGATGGCCTTCTGCTTCTCGGCGGGGAGGTCATCGTCGTCGTCGATGACCATGCCGCGGCTGGCCATGATGTCCTTGATGTAGAGGCGGGCGCGGGCGTGGTTGGGGTCGGTGCCGAGGACCTGACGGATGCAGCGTTCGGCCTGGGCGAACATGCCGCGGTCCTCGTAGAGGACGGCGAGGTTCAGCAGGGCGTTGAGAGGGGGCTGAGGCTGCTGGATGCACTGCTCGTAGAGGTGCAGCGCCTCGTCCTCCTCGCCGACGAGGTCGAGGTTGTAGGCGAGTCGGAAGCAGACCTCGGGGTCGTCGGGGTCGGCGGTGAAGGCGGCTTCGTAGGCGGCGATGGCCTTGGGTCGGTCGCCGGCGGTCTCGGCGTTGCGGCCGTTGGTGAGATACGACTGGGCCATCTGGCTGTCGCGGACTTCGACGGACTCGGCGGTGTTGGCCTGGGGCATGTTTCTGCAAGCTCCGTGGCAGGCTCGGTTTGCTGGTTGGGCCGGGATGAAGCTAAGCCACTTATTATGCGGCAGGACGGGGCGGACGGCAAGCGGGGGCGGGAAAGGGTTTGCCTGCCAGGAAACCCGGGGCTTGCGCCTCGGCTTGGAGGAAGGGGGAAAGGGGTTGGGCCTTGGGCGCTTCAGCGTCGGGGGGTCAGGGCCTGACGCTTTTGGGCGATCAGGGCGAGCAGGGCCTTCTGGGGGTCGGCGAACTTGGCGATGCCCTCGGACATGAGGGTCTTGTGCAGGTGGTCGAGGTCGATGGTGCGGTCGATCTCGGCCAGGACGTCGGCCCCCGGAAGTTGATCCACGCGCTTGGGGTAGGTGCGGCCGAGCTTCTGGACCTGGTCGTTGGTCTCGGGGGGGTTGGTCATGATGTCGGAGCCGGCCAGGGCGGCGACGTACTTGTCGGGGGCGTCGCCTTTGAGCTTGGCGCCGGTGCTGGCGAAGATCATCTCCTGGTGCAGGGGCAGGTGTTTGTCGGCCCAGAAGTCGCGGTTCTCTTTCCAGATCCGCTTGGCGTTGACGATGCCGACCTGGCCCTGGGCGGCGGGGGAGAGTTTGGGCGCGTGCTTGACGGTGTAGACGTCGACGCGAGAGACGAAGATGCTGTAGACGCTCTTGAACTTCGAGCGATCGTTGAGTTTCTGGGCGCCGCGCCAGACGGCGTCGCGGGCTTGGCGGAACTGCTGGGGGGTGAAGACGAGGGTGACGTTGAGGGTGACGCCGGCGGCGGCCAGGGGCTCGAGGGCGGCGATGCCGGCGTCGGTGGCGGGGACCTTGATCATGCGGTTGTGATGGCCCCGGGCCCAGCGTTTGCCGAGCTCGACGTAGGCGGCGACGCGCTGGTCGAGAGGGAGATTGGCGTTGGGATCTTCGAGGAGCGGGTCGAGCTCGAAGCTGACGTAGCCGTCGTCGCCCCCGGAACGGCGCCAGGCGGGGTCGAAGGCTTTCTGGGCCTGCTGGACGAGGTGGTCCGTGAGGGCCCAGGCGATGACGGCGTCGTCGTGGTCCTCGTCGGCGAACTTGGCGATCAGGTCGTCGAAACGGCTGGTCTTGATCAGGTCCGAGATGATGATGGGGTTGGAGGTCGCGCCGGTGGCGCCGTGGGCGAGATTCGTCTGGACCAGGTCGGGGTCGATCGAGTCGAGCCAGAGCTTGGTGCCGGAGTCGACGACGCTGCGCAGGCCGGTGGACATGAGGTTGCTCCGTGAGAGGGGAGAGCGGATTTTGGG